>JABDPL010000224.1 GCA_013042825.1 Flavobacteriaceae bacterium
TAAGAAAACGCAATTTTGGAGCATCAATGTTTTCAACAAATTAATTAACAGTAAAAGAGAAGACAGGATAGGCTTAGATATGAGAATTCAAAACTTCGATCAGTATGTCGCAGCCTTTGTTAAGTTCCTCATTTGTAATGGTTAAAGGTGGTGTTATCCTAATCGCTCGTGATTCAAACAACAACCAGAAAAGAATCAATCCACGGTCCTGACATTCCAAAATCACTTTATTAACAAGATCTGAAGCGGGTAAAACAGCGGCTAACATGAGACCTTTCCCACGAATTTCTTGGATTAAAGGATGTTTTAATCGTTCACGGATTAGATTTGCCTTGTCTTCTATAGCTTCCATTAGTCTTGAGTCCTCGATTTCATTGAGTGTCGCCAGGGCGGCAGAGGCAATAACCGGATGCCCTCCAAATGTTGTTATATGTCCCAACTCCGGATTCGATTGCAGGCAACTCATCATCTCGTTAGAAGCGCTGAAAGCCCCAATGGGTAAACCACCGCCCAGTCCTTTTCCCATGACAACCATGTCTGGGATGCAATCAAAATGCTCGAAACCAAACATGCGTCCGGTTCTGCCAATTCCCGGTTGGATCTCATCGAGTATCAAAAGCGCACCGGCCTTATCACAGGCCTGACGTACTTTTTTTAAATAATCGTTCTCTGGAAGAATGAAACCGGCACCACCCTGAATGGTCTCCAAAACTACAGCAGCGGTTTCCGATGTTATATGCTTGAGATCGTTTTCTTCGTTGAACCGTATAAACCGTATATCCGGTATTAACGGACGGAATGCCCGTTTGCGGTCTTCATATCCCATAATGCTCAAGGCCCCCATGGTATTGCCATGATAGGCCAGTTCGGCTGCGATGATCTCTGATCGGCCGGTATAACGCCTGGCCAGTTTCATCGCACCTTCCATGGCCTCGGTGCCTGAATTGGTCAGATAGGTGGTTTCGAGTGGGTCTGGCAGTATTTCAGCAAGTTTTTTACTCAGTTCTACGGCAGGTTCCTGGATATATTCGCCATAAACCATGACATGCATATAGCGGTCCAGTTGGTCTTTTATTGCTGAAACAACAGCCGGATGCCTGTGTCCAAGGGCATTGGCCGAAACCCCGGCAACAAAATCGAGATAAGCCTTGCCGTTGGAATCATAGATATAGCTTCCTTCAGCCTTAGATATAGACATCGCCAGCGGATGGCTTGTAGTTTGCGCCTGATATTTAAAAAAATCGGCTTTAATTTTCTTTTGTTTTTTTAAGTTTCCCCACCTTTTGCTTCTGAAGTTTATCCTTCGGAATATTTCGTGAGGCCTTATCAGGTTCTAGCGTTTGAAGGCCTTTGGCCTCGTTATTCGCACGCGTGGTTCTCTCGATAAGCTTTGAATCGAAGAATTCCTCCTGCGGTTTATATTCTTCAAGGCCTTCTATTACCGGTAATTCCAGCGGGGGATCCTCTATGAAGAGATCTTCGATACTACGAGGTCGTTCATCTTCCCGCCAGTCAAAACCACTTAAGAGCCGCTCCTTCTCGGGGAAATCCGGCTCCGGAAAGGTAGTGCCATCGATCTGATTGAGTTTCCTGACTTCATCGATGGCATTATCGGTGATCCAGACCTTCATATTCCCCGATTTGGATTTATCAATACCCACCAGTTCATTCTTATCATTACGCAAATAATAAATCGATTCAGCATTGTTTAAAATATCGATAAGATAGAGTTCATTTTCCTTGAATTGCCCGATCAGTTTCTGGCCTTTGATCTGGTTATAACCATCCCCGAGGGAATCCCTGCTTATTACAAAAGCATTATCGAAGACCTTAAGCGAATCGAGCTGCTCGGTCTCCATATTTGATATGAGGTGAATGGAATCGCCCGTCATTTGATTCTCGACATTCCACAGTATTGGATTCCGCCTGACGCTGAAAGCATCCCTCGAATTATTATCCCGGAAATTGATCATTTGGGTTAACCCATTTTTATGGTCGGTATGTATGGAATCGCATTTACCACTCAGATCAGATTTGAATATTTTAACTTTATAATATCCCCTCGTGATCCTGTTTTCCGGCTTACCGGTCACCATAAGGGTATCGGCATGCATATATAATGAGTCCCGCTCCTGTACGGTGATAGCCAGGGCCCTCTTGGTAATGAATACCGAATCCCGTTCTCTGAAGACTTCAGCATAATGACCTTTAACTACCATATTATTCATGGTGTCGGTCACTTTAATATTATTTGTCGCGGAGGCAAAACTACTGTTCCTGTCAAAATACATACTGTCTCCCTCAAAGATCCGGTTGTCATAGTCAATGCGGGAATTCTTAACGAAATACCCTACATCATTATTGGTATCGTAAAAACCGCGCTCACAATAAATAGTGCTGGTTTCACTAACTATGGTGGTGGGTCCGAATAAATAGGCATTGCCGGTTTCGGTGTAAAAATCGAGCTGGTTTGAATCGATCGTATAGTCTTCATTTACGAGTTCTACATCCTTAACGAACTGGTATTTGCTGTCGGCCATATAATATCGCCCGATTCTGCTGGTAATGGTTCCTGAAGTATCTCTGACCACTTTGCCATAGGTGCGGTAATAGGCCTGTTGTTTTACCCGGTCGAAATAGAGGGTATCCGTTGTAAGCACTGAATTGGGTTCTGTTAACACCACCTCCCCGCTAGCGAAGGCCAGTTTGGTCTTGCCGCTATATTCAACATATTGCGAGGTCATATTAACCGTGTCACCCTGGATTACACGAACATTGCCATAGGCTTCAATAAAATCTTCGGCACCGTAATGAATGGCCTGATCGCACCAGAGGGTTGCCCCTTCATGGGATATCTTGACCTGGCTCATATCATCCCTGGTCAGAATAGTTGCCCCGGGATATTTTTCCTCATCGCGTTCCAGATAGGGTGAATAATCGATTTCGACCCGTCTTCGCTCCTGGGAGAAGGCAGAAAATTGCACAAAAAGAAGTGCACATAAGACAAGTATGATCAAATTCCTGTTAAACACGAATAGATGATTTCGACAAAAATAACTATTAATTGAAATGATTATTGCCAGTTAAGGTTTATTTATGAGATACGGGAAGTCTGCAAATCGGTTTATCTGAACACGGTCTGCTCGCGATCAGGCCCTACCGAGACGATCTTTATCGGAATGTTTAATGCATTCTCCAGGAAATCGATGTAATCCAGCAATTCCGAAGGTAATTCGTCTGCTTTGGTCATTCCGGTCAAATCGGCTTTCCACCCTTTTAATTCGGTATAAACAGGCGAAACATTATGCGCTTCTATATTAAACGGCAAATGCGTGATAACGTCACCCTTATAGTTGTAAGCGGTACAGACCTTTATGGTCTTAAATCCCGAGAGCACATCGGCTTTCATCATCATAAGCTGGGTCACCCCATTGATCTGACAGGCATATTTCAGTGCTACCAGGTCGAGCCAGCCGCAGCGCCTCGGCCTTCCGGTGGTTGCCCCGAACTCATGTCCGACACGTCCCATGGTCTCACCGTCCTCATCAAATAATTCCGTTGGAAAAGGACCAGATCCCACGCGGGTGGTGTAGGCTTTAAAAATACCAAAGACATCGCCTATTTTTGAAGGTGCCACACCCAATCCAATGCAAGCGCCTGCAGCGGTGGTGTTAGAGGAGGTGACATAGGGATAAGTGCCAAAATCGATATCAAGAAGTGACCCCTGGGCACCTTCTGCGAGTATGGAATGGTCGTCCTCGAGAGCCTTGAATATGAAATCTTCAGAATCTATAAAAGGTATGGTTTTCAACACATCAATAGCCTTGAAGAACGCCTCTTCCAACTCGGCAAGGTCATATTGAATGTCGACATTATGGAATCCTATCATGGCCTCATGCTTGTTTGCGAGATTCCTGTAACGGGTTTTCCAGTCCTCAAGTTCCAGATCACCAACGCGAATGCCATTTCTACCGGTCTTATCCATATAGGTCGGACCAATACCTTTAAGCGTAGATCCGATCTTTGCTTTTCCTTTAGCGGCTTCACTGGCAGCATCCAGCAGCCTGTGGGTAGGAAGAATGAGATGTGCCTTTCTTGATATTTTGAGTTTCTTTCTGTAATCTACATTCTGAAGTTCGAGTTTTTCGAGTTCTTTATTAAAGATCACCGGATCGATCACAACACCATTGCCTACCAGGTTTATGGCGTCCTCATGGAATATACCCGATGGAATGGTATGCAGCACATGTTTCATCCCGTCAAACACCAGGGTATGCCCGGCATTTGGCCCGCCCTGAAAGCGGGCGATAATATTATAATTTGATGTGAGTACGTCAACAATTTTTCCCTTGCCTTCGTCACCCCATTGAAGTCCGAGTAGTAAATCTACTGCCATTCCGTGTTTGCTTATTTCTTAGTTGATTTTTTTGTTCCGTAAAAGTAGAGCGAGTGATTATGGATATCGATGTCAAAAACCTCCTCGATAGTCTGTTTAATCGATTGAATACGTGGGTCGCAGAACTCGATCACCTGGCCTGAATCCGTAAGGATGACATGGTCATGCTGCCTGTCGAAATAGGACTTCTCGTAATGGGCCTGGTTTTTCCCGAATTGATGTTTTCTCACCAACCCGCATTCCAGCAAAAGGTCAATTGTGTTATATAAGGTAGCTCTCGAAACCCGGTAATTCTTCTCCTTCATATTTATATAAAGCGATTCGATATCGAAATGGTCATCACTGTTATATATCTCCTGAAGAATAGCATAACGCTCCGGAGTTTTTCTATGACCATTATTTTCGAGAAATTCGGTAAACACCGTCTTGACTATCTCTTGATTTTTTGCCTCTGTAGCTGCACTCATAATCAGCTTCAAATTTACGTATTTATTCTCGGCTTACCTTGTCGATACCGTTTATTTTCTTCAGCCTGTCCATGAGCTTTTTGACCTCGGTATTATTCTTAACAACCACTGTTACCCGGCCTGTAAAGGTCCCTCCCTCGGTGTCGAAACTCACCCGTTTCATGTTTACATGCATGTTATCTGAAATGACCTTTGTGATATCATTTACAAGACCCATATTGTCGATGCCAGTCATTTTGATCTTGGCCGTAAATGCCTGTTCGGTAGAATCGATCCATTTAGCCTGAATAATACGGTAGGCATAATTCGATTGCAGGCTGAGAGCATTCGGACAATTATTCTTGTGTACCTTTATCCCATCATTTATGGTGATAAAACCGAATACCGAATCTCCGGGAATAGGATTACAGCAACTGGCGATCTTATAATCAAGCCGGTCTTCCTCCTTGCCGAAGACTAGCATATCATATTTCGAAACGATCTCATCCTTATCGATATTGGGGGCCTTGCTGGGTTTCCTGATCCGGCTTTTTATAAAGCTCATCAGGGCATTGCTGCGCTGCGCAGCGTATTCCTTCAACATCTTATTGTCGATGGTGCCGATCGCGATCCTGTAGAACAGGTCTAAACTAGTGCTCAGCTTAAAATAATTGACAAGTTCGTTGATAACCTTCTCATCAACCGTGATCTTAAGTTGCTTTAATTTACGCCTCAGGATCTCTTTACCATCCTCAGCTATTACCTTGCGTTCTGCATTCAGGGAAGATTTGATCTTACTGCGGGCACGGGCTGTTTTGGCATAATCCAGCCAGTTCGAATTCGGCTTGGCACTTTCGGAGGTCATGATCTCCACCTGGTCACCACTGTGCAATTCATGGCTTAGCGGCACAAGCTTCCCATTGACCTTGGCACCCCGGGTTTTCATGCCCACTTCAGTATGTATGCTGAAGGCAAAATCCAGCGGTGTCGCCCCCTTAGGAAGGGATTTCAGATCACCTCTGGGTGTAAAAACGAAGATCTCTTTTGAATAGAGGTTCAGCTTGAAATCCTCAACGAAATCAACCGCATTCAATTCCGGATTTTCAAGGGCTTCCTGCAGCCTACTGATCCAAAGGTCAAGACTATCTTCGTCTTGGTTACCTTGCTTGTATTTAAAATGTGCGGCATAGCCTTTCTCGGCGATCTCGTTCATGCGTTCACTCCTGATCTGAACTTCCACCCATTTGCCCTGTGGTCCCATTACGGTTATGTGAAGCGCTTCATAACCCGTCGACTTTGGAGACGATAACCAATCCCGGAGTCGTGTCGGATTCGGACGGAAGTGGTCGGTGACAATAGAATAGATCTTCCAGGCCAGGAATTTTTCGTTTTCCAGATCGGACTTGTAGATGATTCGAACCGCAAACTTGTCGTATACCTCGTCGAATGACACCCCTTGTTTAACCATCTTATTCCGTATGGAAAAGATGGACTTGGGACGTCCTTTGATCTCATAGTTCAATCCTTCCTTATTCAATGAAGATTCAAGGACTTCGCTAAACTCCATGATATAGGCGTCCTGCTCCTCCTTGCTTTCCTTCATTTTATTCGCAATGTCTTCGTAAACCTCGGGCTCGGTATATTTGAGTCCGAGATCCTCAAGTTCGGTCTTGATGTTGTAAAGCCCTATCCGGTGGGCCAGTGGCGCATAAATATAAAGCGTCTCAGAAGCGATCTTGACCTGCTTGTCCTCACGCATATGCTGAAGGGTCTGCATATTATGGAGGCGATCGGCGATCTTGATGATTATAACCCGCACATCGTCATTCAGGGTGAGCAGCATCTTCCTGAAGTTCTCAGCCTGCATCGAAATATCCTTATCCTTTTTCAGTGAAGAAATCTTGGTTAAACCATCGACTATGCGAGCGACGGTTTCACCGAATAACTGTTCTATATCATCAAGGGAATAGGGGGTATCTTCAACGACGTCATGAAGCAGGGCCGCGGCAATAGAGGTGGCGTCCAGCCCGATTCCTGAAGCCACGATCTTAGCAACGGCGATGGGATGGAAAATATAGGCCTCACCAGACTTCCGGCGTTGATCCTTGTGTGCATCGACAGCGATATCAAACGCCTTACGGATCAGTTTCTTGTCTTCATCCGTCAGGGTTCGGTAACTTATCTTTAGAAGCTCTTTATAGGCTCTGGCGATTGCGGCATTCTCCTGTTCTATCTCCACATCAGTCATAAATTAAAGGTAATGCAAAGAATAGAATTGCACAATAGCCGTTCATCGATTATTTCCGGAGGTTCAGCACCCGGTCGAGCAGGGTGGGATGGGAATAATGCAGGATGACATAAGCCGGATGCGGCGTTAAATTGCTCAGGCTGTTCTTCGATAATTTCTTTAAGGCGGAAATTAGCGGCTCTGCACTGAAGGTATGCTTGGCGTAATCGTCGGCCTGGTATTCAAATTTTCGCGATAAGTGATTCATCAATAGCCCGGTTATGGTGCTGATGGGACTGTATAATAATCCGAAAGCAATCAGGCCGATATGAACACTCTGTTGTTCAACGCCCAAGGCCTGCGATAACAGTGGATTTGATATAAAAAATGATAAAATAAACAAGGTAAGGCCGGTTAGAAGAATGGACGCAACAAGATTGAAAATAATGTGCTTTCTCTTGTAATGACCCACTTCATGGGCGAGAACCGCAACGATCTCATCCGATTCCAGATCGTTGATCAGGGTATCGTAAAGCGTAACACGTTTCTCACGGCCGAATCCGGAAAAGTAGGCATTGGCCTTGGTACTGCGTTTTGAACCGTCTATAACAAAGATCTTACTCAGGTTAAAGCCCACCGAATGGGCATATTCGGCGATACGGTCTCTGAGCTCACCGGGTTCCAAAGCTGTTTGCTTGTTGAATAAGGGAACGATGAGTTTCGCATATAATAAATTCATGACAAGGGTAAATACCGTTATCATGGCCCAGGCATAAAGCCAGAAATTCTTACCGCTTTCCATGTAAAACCAGATTATCAGGGCCAGTATGCCACCACCTACTATACCCGAAAGTATCCAGCCTTTAATTTTATCGAGAATAAAAGTCTTGTGCGTGGTTTTGTTAAAACCGAATTTCTCCTCAATTACGAAGGTCTTGTAGTAGGCAAAGGGCGTTGACAGGAAATCAGAGGCCAACATGATAATTCCGAAGAAAATCAATGCAACGATTATTGGGTGTTCCGAATAACTGCGTGCAATATCATCAACGAACTCGAATCCGTCGAGAAAAAAGAAGGCCAGGGTAATGATAAGTGAAAAAGACGAGGTAAAGATTCCGAAGTTATAATTGGTGCGTTTGTATTCCTGTGAGTTGTTGTACTCGGTCGCATCATATACATCTTCCAGTTCCTTCGGCGGTTTATCACTGTAGTGTTTTGAATTGAGATAATTGAAGACCTTATCAATGATAAAATTGACCAGGATGATCCCAATTATGATATAAAATAAAGTGGTAGCC
>JABDPL010000225.1 GCA_013042825.1 Flavobacteriaceae bacterium
AAACTTTCCTGACCAGTAATATCAGTCCGCAAAGCTTCGAGTTCAATGCCGGTGTATGGAACCGTCTTGAACAAAAGGTGCGCTTCTGGGCGGAAAAATACGATGGTATATATGTGGTAACAGGCGGTGTATTGGAGCCCGGATTAGATCATATTGGACAGGAACAGGTAGCAATACCGGAGTATTTCTACAAGGTATTGATCGACTATAACGATGGTGATCCCAGGATGCTGGCGTTTCTTATGAAGCATGAGAACTCCAACCGGCCCTTATACGAATTCGTGGTTTCCACAGATAAGATAGAAGAGTTGACCGGGATTGATTTCTTTCCGCAGTTGGATGATGCCATTGAAGATCGTCTCGAAGGCTCCTCGAGTTATAAGAACTGGATCTTTTAAAACAAAAATCCCGCGCAGTGGCGGGATTTATATTTTTATTGAATAGCTCCAGGAGGGAAGCGCTCCATGATCTTGTTCACGAATTCACGAATGCGTTCGTCTTTGCGATCCATGTCATCGAAATTCAGTGTTCCGCGGCCAATGCCCTGCCAGACCAGTTCTTTCTTTTCGCCGTCAATAAGGTCGATATACAATGTGCCCTCGGTTGTTGAGCTGGCCGTCGTGCCCCCCCAGCCGCCGTACCAGGGATTCCATCCCCAACCCCAGAAGCCGGGTCCCCAGCCCCAGGCGTTGTTGTATACGTTAATACGTTCCCGTGATTTGGTGAAAATACTGACCAGCATGTCGGGATCTTCAGATTTGATATAGCCTTTGGATGAAAGCTCAAACTCAATGGCCCTTAGAATTCTTTTTTTGTCGAGATCGCTGATTTCAGCTTTATCTATGCCCGGTTTGAAAAAAGCATATGACTTATACTGTGAAAAATCAACCTCCCGATCGTAGTCTGATGCCACCCGCACCGAAACACATGATGTAAGCATCGATGTGATAACGAAAAGGATAGCGATGTTTGTAAACTTTTTCATTGCTTTTATTTTACAGATTATAACGAGTCAATTATGTCCTGGTCAACAGCCTTGGGCAGAGTTATCTTCAATTTCGGCTCCTCTTTCATAGCTCTTTTAATGGCGAAAAGGGCCTCATCATTTCTCGCCCAGCTGCGCCTTGCAATACCGTTGTTTACATCCCAGTAAAGCATGGCTTTTAAACGCCTTTCGGCTTCTATAGTACCATCAAGAACCATACCAAATCCACCGTTTATTACCTCGCCCCAACCAACGCCACCACCGTTATGAATACTCACCCATGTAGCACCCCTGAAACTGTCACCAATTACATTTTGAATGGCCATATCTGCGGTGAATTGAGACCCGTCATAAATGTTGCTGGTTTCGCGATAAGGCGAGTCTGTACCCGATACATCGTGATGATCCCGTCCAAGAACCACCGGCCCTATCCGGCCTTTAGAGATCGCATCATTAAAAGCCCTGGCAATTTTGATACGCCCCTCGGCGTCGGCATATAAGATCCTTGCCTGAGAGCCCACCACAAGTTCGTTTTCCCTGGCCCCTTTGATCCATTGAATATTATCAGCCATCTGCTGTTGAATCTCTTCCGGAGCGTCGGTCATGATCTCGGATAGAACTTCGGTTGCTATACTGTCAGTAATTTCGAGATCCTCGGCTTTTCCAGAGGTGCAAACCCATCGGAATGGTCCGAAACCATAATCAAAGCATATGGGCCCCATGATGTCCTGCACATAACTGGGATACCTGAAATCCTTCCCGTTTTCTGCCATGATATCGGCACCTGCACGTGAGGCTTCCAGCAAGAAGGCATTCCCATAATCGAAGAAATACATGCCGCGTGCAGCATGTTTATTGACCGCTTCAGCATGCCGCCTTAAGGATCCTTGCACCTCTTTCCGGAATTGTTCCGGGTTATCTGCCATCATTTGGTTGGCCTCTTCAAAACGCAATCCAACCGGATAGTAACCGCCGGCCCAGGGATTATGGAGGGAGGTTTGATCACTGCCGAGATCAACCTGTATGTCTTCTTCGTAAAGCTTTTCCCATAGGTCTACAATATTGCCGTGATAGGCAATTGAAACCGTTTCCGCTTTGGCCTTCGCTTCTTTTACACGATCAACAAGATCGCGCAAAGTCTTAAAGACTTCATCAACCCAACCCTGTTTATGTCTTTTATAAACCGCTTTTTCGTTAACCTCTGCACAAATGGTAATACAGCCAGCGATATCTCCCGCCTTAGGCTGAGCCCCGCTCATACCTCCCAATCCGGAGGTTACGAATAACCCGCCTTTTGTCGGCTTTCCAATCTTCCTAAATCCGTTGAGTACGGTTATTGTGGTGCCGTGCACAATGCCTTGCGGACCGATATACATATAACTTCCTGCTGTCATTTGTCCGTATTGCGTAACACCCAACGCATTAAAACGCTCCCAGTCATCCTGGCTGGAATAATTCGGAATCATCATACCGTTGGTCACAACCACCCGTGGTGCTTCGGGATGCGATGGAAATAAGCCCATGGGGTGACCCGAATACATGACCAGGGTTTGCTCCTCGGTCATTTCCGAAAGGTATTTCATGCAGAGCCTGTATTGGGCCCAATTCTGAAAGACGGCACCATTCCCGCCGTATGTGATCAATTCATGGGGGTGTTGGGCCACCTTTGGATCAAGGTTATTCTGTATCATCAGCATGATGGCCGCTGCTTGCTTAGATTTGGCAGGATAGGCCTCTATGGGCCGTGCATACATCTTATAATCGGGGCGAAAACGGTGCATATAGATACGACCGTATGTATCAAGTTCTGCCTTGAACTCCCTGGCCAGGACCTTATGGTGCCCGGGTTCGAAATAACGCAGTGCATTTCTGATGGCCAGTTTCTTTTCTTCGGGATCCAGAATATCCTTGCGTTTTGGGGCGTGGCTTACCGAAGTATCATATGTCCTTGGAGGAGGTAATTCTGAAGGGATTCCTTCAGCAACACTTTCTTTAAAAGAAGCGGTTGTTGATTGCATTCTTAATTCTTTATGCTGTTGGTCTTAATATCATAACCATAGGGGCAATGCCTGCAGCCACTTTCACAGCAATAGCCGCGTTTAAGCAGGTATTTTTCAGTAAAAACACGGTATCCTTCAGGGGTGTGGTAGTAATCGCCTTCTTCAATGGGGACATTCTTCTTCATATGTTACAAAGATAATGTAAATTGAGATGATTATAATTTCCCGGTCTTATGATCCTGGTATCGAAATATCTGCTTCCGAAGGGCTATTTAGGTCTCACCATCTTTCCCTTTATTGTCCTGAAGAGCAAAAATCTGAAGTATGATGAGATCCTTATGAATCATGAGCGCATCCACCTGAGACAGCAATTGGAGCTACTCGTTATACCATTTTTCCTGATCTATCTCCTTGAATTCATGGTACGTTTGATACAATACCGCCATTGGCTCAGGGCTTACAAGAATATCTCCTTTGAACGCGAGGCTTATTTAAAAGAAAATGACCCTGATTACTTATCGTCAAGGTCCTTCTGGAATAGTTTTAAATACCTTTAACATCAAAACTCAAGGAATAGGTAATTTTATAAATTGAAGGTTCCGACCTGCTCCGATATTCCATAAAAAATTGACCATCCAGGGCGCTTATACCAGTGTAGTAGGTTAAATTCATTACTACCTTAAGATCAAGCGGCACAACAACTGGATCTTTAAAAGGTATTGCACGCCCTAAAATGGACAATTTCATTTGTTTATCTCCGCAATTAGGTTAATTTCCATTGAATCACCTTTTGCGTTACGATCAAGGCTTTGAATTTTAATTCAAACCGATTAAAACTTGAAAATACAAATCGACTTAAATTTTTTCCAGTTTAATAATCAAATCAAGACATCTAAAGCTTAAGTTTGATTCATCATTATACGATGCTGAGTTGCACCAGGGAGGGAATATTGTAAACTGGTCGGTGATTACACTGGTTTAGTTCTTAAACCTTTGGTACAGACCGTCCAGAATAAACAAATTAAACCAGAATATTGGTAATTATCCAAATGGATCACTGGTTAATCGATGAAAAGATGAGGGCGAGGGGGTATTTTCTTACACGCTGTAATAAAATATGAGGATGATTATTTATAATTTAGCATAAGTCTTTGATTTCGTGCAAGTTGATAATATTCATATAGGAGATAATCTGTATTTAAAACCTGAGTTTCGAAATAATTCGGGTATTAGCGGGAACAAATTTCGTAAACTGAAATACAATCTAGAGGCTGTTCGTTTACTGAAAGCCGATACAATCCTGACCTTTGGCGGTGCGTTTAGCAATCATATTCTGGCTGTTGCCATGGCCGGTCATGAGAACGGTCTGCAGACCATCGGGGTTATCCGGGGAGAGGAACTGGAGGGAAAGATACATGTGAATTCCACCCTCCGGCGCGCAAAGGAGCTGGGTATGACCTTTAAATTCGTAAACCGGAATGATTACCGCTATAAGGATTCCGAAGCATTTCTGGATACACTGAATAAGGAGTTCGGAGAATTTTATCATCTGCCTGAAGGTGGGACAAATACTCTGGCCGTTAAGGGCTGTGAAGAGATTCTTTCCGAAGGCGATTTAAAGTTCGACATTATCTGCTGTCCTGTTGGTACGGGAGGCACGCTGGCCGGGATAATTAATTCGAGTTCACACGAACAGACAGTGTTGGGATTTCCTGCCCTCAAGGGTGACTTTCTGAAAAAAGATATCGCTAATTTTGCGAAGAAGGATAATTGGAATTTGATCACAGCTTATCATTTTGGCGGTTATGCTAAAATAAATTCGGAATTGATCGGTTTTATTAATCGGTTTAAGGCTGAATATGGCATACCCCTTGATCCTGTTTACAACGGGAAAATGATGTTTGGGATATTTGACATGCTCAAAACCGGTAAATTACCTGAAGAGGCCAGGATCCTGGCTATTCACACCGGGGGTTTGCAAGGGATCGAAGGCATGAATATGAAATTAAAACACAGGAATTTGCCCTTAATTGATATTTAATGAACCGTATACTAGTTTTTTTTCTATTGATATTGTTGATGGGTTGTGGCTCCCGGAAAAAGATCGTGACCAAACGCGATCGTTCTGAGGATACCCAGGTGGTCAAAAAGTCTGAGAAGCCGGAACCTAAAGCTGATGCTCCAACGGTCGATCGCCCCAGAATAACTTCGGTAGAGGAGTATATCGACACTTTTAAGGCTATTGCCATTGCCGAAATGAATCAATATGGCATCCCCGCCAGCATTACCCTGGCCCAGGGGATACTCGAGTCGGGTTCGGGGCGCGGCCGATTGGCAACAGAGGCTAACAATCACTTCGGAATAAAATGCCATGACTGGACGGGGCCAAGAATCTATCACGATGATGATCGTTCCCAGGAGTGTTTCAGAAAATACAGGGATGCGGCACAATCCTTTCGTGATCATTCCGAATTCCTCTACGGACGAAAGCGCTATGCTAAATTGTTCAAATTAAGACGCACCGATTATAAAGGCTGGGCCAGGGAGTTACGGCGTGCCGGCTATGCTACTGACCGTAAATATCCCGAGAAACTCATCAGTCTGATCGAGCGCTATGGCCTTGACAACTTTGATGAAGGGTATACCGGATTATCAACCAACCTACCCAAAGAATACGAAGTAAGGGCCGGTGATACGCTTTACTCCATTTCTAGGCGATATAACCTCAGTGTTGAAACGCTGAAGCGAATGAATAATCTTTCGGGAAACGAGATCAGCATCGGACAGGTATTGATCATTAGTGCCGATGATTAGAAACAAAAAACCCCGCCGATTATGGCGAGGTTTTAGCTTTTGCTTTTTATCTAGTACTTGGGCTTCTTTTTTGCCTGGTAAGCACTGAACGCCTCGAATTGCTCTTCACTGAGAATATCCATCAGGCGTGATTTGAAATTCATTTCGATTTTTGACTTGATCTTGGCAACGTCGGCAGCCGATAATTTATCATTTACCTGAATTTCAGATAAGGATTTCTCCTTGGCATAAATGCTTCTGGCCAGGAGCGCTGTCTGCTCATCATCAAGATTGAGTGTTTTCTGTAGTTCATAGGCCTCAACCTTTATTTTTTCATCCATCACCTTGTATTTCTCCTGGGCATTCATCGTTGTTGATCCAAGGAAAAAAGCCGTTATCACCAGGCCGAGAGTCAGTAAACGTTTCATAGTGTTCATGTTTTTGCTAATGTTGAATTTAATCAGACGGAATTGGGCAATTCGCGTCTCCTGCGTCTAAAATAGTAATTTTTGTTAAATAAGAACACAAAAAAGCACCGCCTTTCGGCGATGCCTCTTAAACTAACCAATCCAACTGTTCTCCTGAAAACGTCTTCAGCAGAATTATCTTCGCGATCGTTTTGATCGATGTTTTCTCATGTCTCGTTTTTTATGCGCCTGTTTAGCATTGGCTTCCCAGCGTTCAAACTGCTCATCATCGAGTATGTTTTTTAATTCTTTTTTGGTAGCGATCTGCTTATCCAGCCTTTCATTCATCATTTTGAATCGCTCTTCTTTCGAAGGTCTTGTCCATGTTCCCTCATCCTGCTGTTTTTTTATTTCAGCCATTCGGGCTTGCCTGTGCTGTGCATTTTTCAGATGTATCTGATAAATTTTATCATATTGTGAATCTGAAAGATCCAGATCCAGGGTCATGCGTTTAGTCTTGAGGATTGCCGATTCTTCAGGGTTAAGGTCCTGCATCATCTCCATTTTCCCGGGGCCTTCAGGGCCGCGTTTAAATTGGCCGCGTTGTTGGGCGGTTACGGTTAGGGTCGAAAGAACTAATGCCCAAATCAAAAGTGTTTTCATCATCTTTATGTTTTTTAGTTTCGCTCTTTTGACTGTTCATTTAGCCCAAGGTTTAATGAGATCGCCGTATTTAACTTCCGATTAACATCAATAAAAAAAGCCCCCAGAAGGAGGCTTGATTATTAAAAAATGAAAATTTACTTAATTATTGGGGTTTAATATATTATCAACCCGCTCAACGATGTCCTGAAGGTGAATCCTGCTCATATAATCTGAAGTACGTCCTGAGGCATTTCTTGCATTGCGTTGAATGGCATTCAGTTCGGCCCTTGCCACTGCCCTGATATCGGACTGGCTGGTATTTACCGCAGTTGATTTGATGTATGAGCTGCCTCGCCTCTTAGACTGGTTTTTTGCAGTCATCAAATATTCTAAACGGTCGATATGGGCACGCTGCAGGTTTCTTCTGTAGGTGTCGATCTTCGAACCAGATCGCAATTCGTTCCATAATCCGTTTCTCAGGTCGCGCATCATATCGCCTAGTTTGTAAGCTTCATTGCCGTTCAGTGCTTCGTTCTCAATCATGCGTTGCATTCGTCCGAGGCTAAGGATATTGTTTAGGTAACGCACCTGCATGGAACGGACGCGTTCCACCGAACCTGAATATTCTATTTTACTGAAAATATCTTTATCAATCAGCCATTCCGGTGTTTTAAAAAGCTTTTCATTTATATAGGCCAGGGCCTTTTTCTGATGATCCTTCGGAACCGGAGTATAAACAGCCCCATCCTGGTCTGCCGTTTTATAATGTTCGTATACACCACCGATATTGTTGGAAACATGACCCATGTAACGCCTGAATTGACCAACGACCTGACCGTACATTTCATTCAGGTCACTGAAATCTTCACCAGCTTCGGTGGTCCATTTGATAAGGTTCGGTACAATGCGCTTCAGGTTTGCAATACCATAATCACTGGCTTTCATGGCATCGTCTCCCAGGTCTTCAGTCTGGGAACTCGGGTCAACCACGTCTCCAACCTGCTGGTGACCGAATCTGTACATCGGATCTCCGGCATGTTCCAATATCCAGCTATCTAAAATTTCCTTTTCGTCCTCAGCAGTTGCGGCCTCAGGTATTGGGCGATAACCCCATTTGATAGCATATTTATCATATACACCCACATTTGGCATTAAGGCTACCCCCTCATCTCCGG
>JABDPL010000229.1 GCA_013042825.1 Flavobacteriaceae bacterium
GAACTGACGCCAGTAAATTGCGGTTATACATTGTTGTGGTGCCTTTATTCACACGAACTCTTTTTCCTCAATGCTTATATTCGACATCATTTTCAATTCCGCTTTTAGTTTTTTTGCATAACTATCAAAATCAAATTCTGATAGCATTAATTTGTCCGTTCTTTTAAATTTTGTGTTTATTACCATTGGTGACGGATGACTCGGATTTCCAGAGTTATTAACTCGATAAGAGTAATAATTCAGATTAAGCTTTTTAAGTCGGTCATATATTTGGTAAATACTTATCTTGAAATAAAGCTTTTCGTTAATATCATCTCCCCAACCCAATAAAACATCACTAAATTTCAATTCACTTGAGCAAGATATTGTGTCAATTTGGTTGATATTTTCCCAGAATAATTTGTCGTCCACAACATTGCTCAAATTTTTTCCTTTCGGATTTCGAGTAGGGTAGAGATTTACTAAACACCAACCATCAAATCCATTATCATTCGCAATTCGTTCAAAATTTTCCGATGTCGCATCAAGCTTAATTTCGTCAGCAGTATTTGGGTTCAAACCAACGCATAATAAATTCCGCTTTCCCTTTTTTCCAATAACAAATCTCTTTTCGGCATCGTTTTTTGGTAAGCAGTAAATTTCATTCATTTTCGATTGGTTTTGGTTTGGTAAAATGCACACCAACGGTTAGTTTATGAACCGTTTCCAATGGTTTATATACATTGTTAGGTCCTTTTGTTACTTTGGTAATTCAAAAAAAACAGATGATAAACTCGTTTTACTATTCATTCCCAATTCAAATTAGCGCCCAATTGCAAAATTTTCCAACCATATTTTTCAAGCGTAACATCGTTACAAAACATAACTAACCCTAAATTATCACTAGGGTAAATTTGCATTATGGTAAAAAAGCCAGGACCACCACCAGTATGCTCGAGTTTATATCCATTTTTTTCTTTAAATATGTGCCAACCAATTCCTCTCCTAAAGAAATAAGTACCTTCGTCTTTCGCTTGTGCAACATGGTCATCATTTGTCATTCGTTCGATGGATTCTTCTGAAAGGATGCGATTTCCATCAAGTGTGCCCTTATTCAAATACGCTCTGACCAGGCGTGAAGCGTCCAATGTCGATCCTATCAATGCTGATGGAGGCTCCTGATCTGTGTAAACACGTTCCAGCCATAAACTATTATTGGAAGTTTCACGTATGTATGAGCCCATCATTATGCGAAGCAATGGAGACATTAAACTAATAGAGGGATGTGACCCGGCAGCCTCAACAGCTTCCATGTCGCTTGTGTAAATAAAGTCTGTTTGCTTCATCTCAAGCGGTTCAAGTATGTTTTGCCTAATGTAGTCCCTATAACTCTGCTCACTTATTTTCTCAATAATAGCACCGAGAAGCATATAACCGATATTTGTATATGCAGTGTCTTCACCAGGTTCAAACTGCAATGTTAAGTAATCCGAAAACTTCTGTTTTATTAAGGCTGTCTGATCCAAAGCTGGTTCTGTATCATGATGTATCCATTTCACCAATTTCAAACCGCTGGCATCGGGTATTCCTGAACTATGATTAAGCAAATGCCTTATCGTTATGGTACTGCTTTTATCTGCTGGATATTTTACTTCAAAGAATGGCAGATACTTCGAAACGGCGTCATCTAACTGGAGTTTACCTTGTTCCTGAAGTTGGAGAATGGCCATAGCCGTTGGGATTTTTGTAATGGACCACCAATGATACACAGTCTCTGGTGTAGCTTTTATTTTTCTTGGACCATCTGCCCACCCAAAGCCTTTGTTATATACAATGCTGTCATTCTTTACAATAACCATTGAAAGTCCAGGTGGAGAACCAGAATTTACAAGTGCTTCAAGATAATCATCAAGTTCGGTAACATTTTGAACGGATTCTGGTGGCTGGGGAATTTTTGACTTGGCAATATAGGCTACTAAAATGGCCGCCAAAACAAAAATAACCAGTATAACTATTCTCCGTTTAGTTAATTTTAAGGCTTTCATTTTATACTAGCTTTTCACTTCCATTGCACCTAACTAGCGATATAATTATTTATGTACGTCATTAAAAGTATATTTTACAAATAGCGATGACTTTGTATGACCGATTAACAACTTAGAGATAATGTTTAAAATTAGCATGGGCGGGGGAAAAATAAAAACGTGTAACCATAAAAGTTTGAAAAAGTATTAACAAGACTGCCGAAGGGGGAGGCATTAGTTCTTAGTGCTTAGTTCTTAGTGCTTAGTTCCGAGTGCTTAGTTCCTAGTACCTGTTTTAACTACGTCTTAGTCAAACTAGGGCAGTACAACTTAACCTGTATCTCCGTCATTACACTGGCATGCGAAATTAGGCTGCTAACCTGTGCATCGCTTAGCGGTACTAAATTCGTGCCTACACCACGGGCGATCTTAAGTTCTGCAGGGGATTGCATTTCCTTAAGGATTTCCTCATAGCCTATACTGGTCTTTAACTTGGTTTCGATCACATCCCAGCGTTTGTCTTTGATATCGTCCTCGTTTATACCATGGGATTCGTAAATGTCTTTCATGATATAGCCCTGCTTAAGGCTATCTGTAAACACCTTAATAGAGTCTTGCACATCAAAGCCCAGGCTCTGGTAGGCCACTTCGCGTTTTACATTTCCGGCCGGCTGGAACATCTGGTGGATCATCTGCAGGTTCTTGATGCGGTTCATAAAGACATTTGATGTCCGGAACAACAGGGTCAAGGCATTGGGGTATTTGTGTTCGAAGGGCATCATGTTACCGGCATCGCTCACCACGATAAGGGTGCAGCCGTATTTGCTGTTCCGCTGAGTCAATTTATGCAGGCCCTGGTTGTCGTATACACCTCCGTCTACCAGTCTTGGCTTGGCCCGGGAGATGTCCCGGGGATCATCATAGAACATCTTTTTGATCCGCATAGGGGTGAATACGCCCGGAACGGCAGTAGATGCTGCCACGGCTTGCCCTACAGGGAAGTCAGAAGCCTTAAAGGTTATGGGATCATCCCCATCGTCGTATTCGTAGGTAGAGTCCCCCATACGATCCTTTGAAAAGACGAAGAGCCGCCCGGTTTCCAGGTTGGTGGAGTTTATGCAGACGATAAAGTCGTCGGTAAAGTCCTTAAGATGCTTCTTTCCGAAGAAAAACTTACTATAGGCTTTTGCATTGTAGAGGCTGAAGGGCAGCAGCCCGAACTGGGCAAAGCCTATTAAGGCAATCATCAGTACAATTGCGATCAGGCCAAAAAGCCCCTGGCCGGTTAGGATGAGGTAAAGTCCGCCTGCGAGCAGTCCTAGAAGGATGATAAAACCTATAAGCACCTCCATGGAGAATACAGTGAACAAAATGGTATTCTTCTTAAGTCCGGAAAGCACCCGTTGTTCAAAATCGTCGTAGTCATCCCAATAGAGCGCATAGGTAGCTGCGGTGATCGAGCCGCCGGAGTTGCTGGAGAGCACATCGATCTTGTCGAGCAGCCCCATGGATCTAAGTTTTCGTAATGTGCCGATGTGATAGGCCGTAGCCCGATAGCCACCACCTGAGAGGCTGAGTCCGAATTTCTTCCCGTTGATCATAATTTTTTTTTAATAATTGTTAGTCGATTGCGTCATCAAAACACATAACAATCAGGCTCGATATCTTATAAAATCGGGTAGAGGGATTACGCTAAAATCAAGACTAAAAGGGAGTCATTTAAAGTTAAGAAATAAAGGAGTTGTAAAGGTGGTTGTGGTGATAAATTTTTATTGAACTGAAAAAAATACGCGACCTCACGTATATTGATTTTTTATCAGTATTCGACTCGCACTAACAAAAATCATAGGATGGATGAAAGGGTTGCATTAATTTACAGGATTCATTTATTAAGTATTCTATCATGAGATGGTTATGTCTTATCGTCCTTTTTGGGTGCGTCTGCGTTGCACAGGAACGGGACCGGAAGTTCGACAGAGTTTTTGGGATTGAGTTATTCACTTATGACTACGACGGTTTAGCTCCCCGTGAGATACGTTATAGTATCGATACCCTTGATGCAAACGAAATTTACAAACGTGCCGTATTTGCCCTGGAATTTGGCTCGGCAATAATTGTGGATGAGCGACTTAAACTGGTCAATAAGAAGAGTGGAAAGTCCTTTCTGTTGAAGGGACGGCGAGAGCGGGTATTTTGCAATAAAGGCTTATTCGGTGAAGTCTGCCTGGATGGGAAATATGAGATCTATTTTGAATTCTATGACGGAGGATATTTAATCCGTCCCATGGTCTTTAAAAGAGCTGGAAATCTGAGCCAATCGGTATGGATAAAGGTGCCCTTTAAGGGTCCTGCTAATTTCTATAAGAAAGATGGCAGTTTAAGAAAACAATGCCCGGATTGTCCCAAGGTTGTGGAAAGCATATTGAACCGGGTCGGCCATTGGACCTACCGTTTTGTGATAGGAGGACCGATTCCTGAACAGGAGTAAATGGGGGAGCCAATGCCGTATGGGTGTAACTGAGATAGTTGGTCGGCATTTGCCCGGTTAAGGCCATCCTGATGGCAGGGAAAGTCTGTTGCCTTTTAATTTAGGATTAGTGGCAAGTATATCCGCTAACTGTCATAGCACTGGCTCTTGTTTAAAATTTCTATCGCTTCAGCCCTCAATGAGATCGAACGACTAATCAACCCAGATAACCCACCTAATAACATTAATAGCCTAATTGATCGAGATAGTCTCTCAATAAAGCTGCTGAATGATCAAGTTGCGATTGCTCCTTCTTATTCAGTTTTATTTCTACTACATGATGAACTCCCTCACCGTTGATTACTGCCGGTAATCCGATATATAAATCGTTAGCGATACCATAGGTTCCGCCGTTGTAAACCGAAACCGGAATGATACGATTTTCATCATTCAGTATTGCAGCGGTGATGCTTACAAGCGTCATGCCTATGCCATAATAGGTTGCCTTTTTACGATCGATTATTTCATAAGCAGCATTTTTAACTGATTTATGAATTTCATGCAAATCATCAAAGTCGATTTCCTCCATGCTCTCGATCACATCTACCAGAGGTTTCGCTCCAACATTGGCATTAGACCAACAGACAAATTCGGTATCGCCGTGTTCGCCCATGATATAAGCATGAATATTTTTAACCGAGATATTGATTTTTTTTGCGATTTCAAATCGGAGTCTTGCCGTATCCAGGGAAGTTCCGCTACCGATTACCCGGGAATTTGGAAGGCTTGAGGCTTTCCATGCCACATAGGTCAGAATATCAACCGGGTTGGTGGCCACGAGGATGATCCCATTAAACCCGCTTTTCATGATCTCTTGCACAACGGTTGTCATGATAGCCGCATTTCTTTTCAGCAGGTCAATACGGGTTTCTCCGGGCTTTTGTGAAACCCCTGCCGCGATCACGACAACATGGGCATCTTTGCAATCTTCGTAATCTCCGGCAAAAATATTCATCTTTCGCGGGGCGACTGCCAAACCGTGATTCAGATCCATGGCCTCGCCTTCGGCACGCTCCTTGTCTATATCGATCAAAACCAGTTCATTCGCAATGCCTTGATTTAATAAAGCGTAGGCATAACTCATCCCGACCATACCGGTTCCAATGATAGCTACTTTATTCTTTTTAATCGTATCTGCCTGACTTTTCATAACATTCAATTTTAGCCCCAGTTTAATCAAAAATCAAGACCTGGTCTAAAAAGAACAATTCTTATTTCATATTTGTCTATAAGGAGATCTAATGATACGATCTTGTTCTCAGGGTTTTGTGACCTGGTGAATTATGCTGATTTGGGCCGTTAATCACGCATATGAAATCGGCTATGAATACTGTCCTGTGGCCAGCGAGCTGAACAGAAATCTATTCTTTAGGTTTAAATTTTTTAATCTCGGCAAATTGCACTAAATTTAAAAGGATCTGAATTTTTAGATCTTTATACCTCCCTAATTTTCTTCAAATCCTTCCACACTTACTACATGGTTATAGCTATTAAATCAAACATTTAAATTACTGTAACATGAAAACAAATGAAAAATCAATTATCAAGTTGATTCTTCCTTCCGTCCTTTCGGTATTTCTCTTACTGAGTTTTTCCTGCAATCAGGACGTGGATCTGGAATCAGAATTAAACCAGCAAAAAGCTGCATCACAATCTATCTTAAAGGAGTTTGTAAAAGGCGCTGCCATTCAGGGAGCCAATGGTATTGACGTTGGCGCTGATGGCAATCTGTACATCGCCAGCGTTAATGGCCAGGAAATTGTCGTTATGGATAAACATAACGGAAAGATAATCAATAGATTCGGGCCTGCTAACGGAGTTTTAGGACCTGACGATCTGGTCTTTGGTCCGGATGGTACCTTATACTGGACAGACATTCTAACAGGCTTTGTTGGGCGAATGACCCAGGATGGCCAGATACTGGCCTACCAGTTCGTCGCTCCGGGTGTTAACCCCATTACTTTTTCCGATGATGGAAGGCTTTTTGTAGCTCTTGATTTCCTTGGGGATGGTCTATATGAACTTGATCCCAATCTTCAAGAGCCACCGAGAGCTATCATCGAAGCCACAGAAGGAAACCCGTTTCCATTGGGATTTTTTAATTCCTTTGATTTTGGTGAAGACGGTCGCTTATACGGACCACTGTTCGCGGCGGGTTTAGTGATAAGTGTTGATGTAGGTGAAGCCGGTGACCCGGTTTCTACAAGTCCGTTTACCGATGGAACAGCTCAAATAGTAGCTGGGGGATTTGTGAATCCCGCAGCCGCGAAGTTTGGGCCCAATGGTATGCTGTATGTTCTCGATCAAACGGGTGAACTGTTTACCATAGATCCCGCAAATGGCGATACAACACTGTTCACCGAGTTGCAACCGGGATTAGATAATATGACCTTTGATACCGACGGCAGGCTTTATATGACCAACAATGACTACGGCTGGGTAGCTGAGATATTAAAAAGCGGACAAGCGCGGTACATCAGTCCGGGTGGCTTCATATCAGCACAGGGACTTGCAGTTTTGCAAGGGCCTGATGGCAAGGATGCTTTATATGCGGCTGATCTCTTCCGGTTAAGGCAATTCAATGTCAAAAGCGGTCAAGAGGAAAACAATTTCAAAGGTAGCCTGGTCCCCGAAGGTCCGGAGTCGCTTATTTTGCCGATGAACGTTTCAGCAGATGGGGATAACCTGGTGATTTCATCCTGGTTTAGCGCCGGGGTACAGGTTTGGAATCCGGAAGACGGGGTACTGGAGAGCTATCCGAATTTACCCGTACCTATAGATGCTGTGCGTGTTAACGGTGATATTATTGTTTCCGATTTCGGCCTGGGCGGCGTGGTCTATGCCAGTGATAATTCCCCAATTGCATCTCTGGAGGCTGCCAGTGGTCTGGCCACTGATGGCGAAACACTTTGGGCAGCAGACTGGGGATCTGGCGATGTCTGGCAGATAGAATTCGACGAGTCTGGTCCAACGACCACTGAGTTACTGGCTTCTGGTTTAGTTAACCCAGAAGGATTGGCTTTAGATGGAGCAGGTGGCATGTATGTTGTTGAATCGGGCGCATCCCGATTGTCACGTATCGATCTCGCTTCGGGTAATGTTACACCGCTTGTAGACGGACTGGAGCTTTTTGGCACCGGACTTGGTGCACCACCCACCTGGAAATTCGATGGCGTTGCTGTAGGTTCAAATGGGGATGTCTATATCTGTGGCTCTGGAGCTAACGTGATTTATCGCATCAAAAAGAATAAGTTTAAGTAGGTTTACGATAATCTAACTGAAAAGTTAGAAGAATTTTATATATAAATGGGCCATTCCGGAAAATTCCATTCCGGAATGGTTTTTTTATTCCTGGTCTAAGTAAATAAAACTAAAGGCCTTATATAAACTGAAATATTATGTTTTTAAGCTCCCGGGAAAATGTTTGAATTTTTCTGAAAGAGCTACTAATCCTAATACCGGGCCCAGGGCCAGGAACATATAAATGGTAGTCGATTCGGTTATCTGGCTGAGCCAGTTCAACAGTTGAATGCTCAGAATGGTTATCGAAAAACCGATACAATTCACAATAGTCAGGGCTGTACCCTTTACTTCGCTATCGGCATTATGCGCCACAAGGGTTGAGAATAATGGCGAATCGGCAATGACCACCATACCCCAAAACAATAGGAAGATAACAAATAGTAGAGGCGAGTTTTGTGAAAAGACGAGGGGTGAAGTCAGGCAGCAGAGGCATGAAAGCAGTAGTGCGATAAAAGCGGTGTATTTGGTTCCGAGGCCTTTTGATAAATAACCACCTATTACACATGCGAACCCGCCAATGCCAATAACAGCGAAGGATAGTAAGGGGATATGGAAGTTTATGCCGGGATGTAATGCCATGTAACCGCTCAGCATCACCGGGATAAAGGCCCAGAAGGTATAGAGTTCCCACATATGTCCGAAATAACCAAAGGCCGCGGCACGAAAGTCTTTATTACGGAATACTTTGAAGAAGGCAGACAGATCTATGCCAGTGCCTGCGGTTCGATATGGCCCGTTTGGCACTAGCATCCACAGCAGAATGCCACCGGTAAGAGCAAGTGATGAAGTAGTGATCAAAACCGATTTCCAACCGAGTTCGAGGTCTAGTCCGTTCAGTAAATGCGGAAAAGCCGTTCCGATCACCAGGGCGCCTACGAGAAACCCAAGTGAGATACCTAGGCCTTTTTCATAATAGTCAGCGGCTATTTTCATGCCTACCGGGTAGATGCCGGCCAGGAAAAAACCTGTTAGGAAACGTAAACCCAAAATGCTGGCGAGGCTGTTACCCTCCCAGATCACGCCAAGGTTAAATAATGCACCCAGCAAAGCGCTAAAGAAGAACACCCTTGAGGGTGGGAAACGATCGGCGATGGTGAGGATGGCAAAGCTGAGGGTCCCGGAGATAAATCCGAATTGCACGGCCGAGGTTAAATGCCCCAGGGCAGACGCCTTCAGTGAAAAGGTAGTGATCAGGTCGGCCATGACACCGTTTCCCGCAAACCAAAGCGAGGTACAGCAGAATTGAGAGAGTATGATAACGGGAAGGATGAGTTTTTTCATGAACCGGACTTACGATTGTAAATTTAAGGATTGATGGGGAAATGGTTTAGGTCTCGACGCTGTTTAGGTCTCGACTCCGCTCGACCTGACAAGTAGGTCAGGCTTGACCTGACAGTGAGGGTTTCATTTAGGTCTAGAAACTGTTTAGGTCTCGACGGAGTTTATCTTGAGCTTGTCGAAAGGCTCGACCTGACATATTAGAAAGGCTCGAGATGACAGGTAAATAAAATTACGAATCTTATTCTACAAACCCCGGCCAGCGCTGCATATATTGAATAAAGGCATCACCCAGACCCTCCTGCCTAAGATAATTGGTGGTCACAGGTAATTCAACAGGGTTAAAATCGGGGTTTTTTATCACTTGCCTTGGGAAATCGTGATGCAGAATGGCCGATCGCCCGAGGGTGACAAAATCTATTCCGCTGTCCAGTACGTGTTTCACATCTTTAGCCGATCGAATCTTTCCTGCAACGGTGAGTCTGACGTTGCCATGGTCCAGGTCGGTGATATGTGTAAGCAGGTCTTTATCCTGGTATTTTTCATCTTCAGGAAGTTTGAATACATCCCAAAGGGACAGGTCAAGGAAATCGATATTCCCATCATTAACCAGTTGCAAGCAAAGGGTCTTAACCTCGCCGAGGTCCATGCCAAAACGTTCGGGTGACAAGCGCACACCCAGAAGGAATTCAGTTCCACAGGCCTTACGGATCCCGTCGATGATCTCGATTAGCAATCGCGAACGGTTCTCCAGAGAACCACCATAAGAATCTTCTCTTTTGTTGATGTCCTTGCTCAGGAATTGAGTTAGGATATACCCATGAGCACCGTGTACTTCCACACCATCATAACCGCAGCGTTTGGCTCGTATGGCCGCAGCTATAAAATCTACCCGAAGTTGATGCACCTCTTCCAGGGTCAGGGCCCTGGCCTTATGTTTATCCACAGCCGAGGCACTTACGGGTTGTGTTCCTATCAGATCGGCAGGGGAGCGCATCCCGGCATGATGTAATTGTACTACCGCCAGGCATCCTTCTGCCTTTATTTTCTGCGCCAGGGTTTTATGCCCGGGAATATGGTCATCGGTATGAATACCCAACTGCCCGGGAAAGCCTCGGCCTATTTCCTGAACGGAAGTGGCGCAGGTCATCACGAGTCCGAATCCGCCTTTGGCACGCATACTCAGCCAGTTCATCTCGGTATCTGAAAGTTGGCCATCAGCATGGCTTTGCTGGTTGGTAAGCGGTGCCAGCATGAAACGATTTTTCATTCGGGCACCACAGGGGAATCTAAGGGGAGAGTCCGCTGTATAGGACATAAGGTTATAATTTTTTTATTGCTTAAACTCCTCTACAAAGATCTTATTCACGATCTTCCACCGACCGTCTATCTTTTGCAGGGATAGTATATCGATATAAGAAGTCTTTACCAATTGCATCCGAATCCGGGCAGAGGCGATCTTTGAGTCTACTATATCGATATTCTGGATATCCAGCTTACATTTATCAAGATCAGAAGCCGACATCTTTTCTCTTGATCCCCAACGCTCAACCAGCTCCTTGAATTTAATGTTGTTGACCTGTTCTTTCCCCGTTTCATTTTTATTCAGAAGTTTCATGGCCCCATTCTCCGTATCGAAGGCCTTATGGAGTTTGTCACTGTCACGCTCGATATAACCATAGAAATAGTTTTCAATCGCGGTTGTGATCATGGACTTGTCATACTCCATTTCCTGGGCTGGAATTGCCAGGATAAAGAAAAGGAGGGCAATAGTGGTCGAAACTGTTTTCATTTATCTAAGTTTTTATGATTGTTTATTCATTTATCAACTCTTCAATAATTGGAGACAGGGTTTTAATAAGATTTTCTGCAGGGTTATAACCTTCATGTTTCACTCGTACATTTCCATCTTTATCAAGGATTACCAGACCGGGGACTCCCGAGAATCCAAAGGCTTTATGCGCTTCAGCCTCCGAATCATAAGCC
>JABDPL010000232.1 GCA_013042825.1 Flavobacteriaceae bacterium
TTCCTACCCGCTTACGCAAATTAATTTGCGACGCGTCCTGGAATAAAAAAAGCGATTCGCATTTGCGAATCGCTTTTCTGCTTGGTCGGGATGACAGGATTTGAACCTGCGACCCCACGGCCCCCAGCCGTGTGCGCTAACCGGACTGCGCCACATCCCGAGTTTATTATTTGTAGCCCCACCCCGCCTGAATCACTTGCAGGGTTCAGTCGGGCAGGCAGGACTTGCTGAATTAAATTCAGCATAAACTTCTCGTCCTGGTGAAACTCAATTGGTCGTTTCACTTTAGTAGCCCCACCAGGACTCGAACCTGGATCTAAAGTTTAGGAAACTTTTGTTCCCTGCCCGCCATACTATTTTTTAAGAAGTGGTGTGAACCTGCGATTGTGACCTCACCAGGATTCGAACCTGGATCTAAAGTTTAGGAAACTTTTGTTCTATCCCTTGAACTATGAGGCCAGGTACTTCTCAATATGTCAGCAAGTCAACACCACTTCTTAATGTAAAAAGAGGCAGGCGGGTATCCCTTGAACTATGGGGCCTTACTATGATCCTTAGCGTTTTCAAAACTCAGATCATGAGGCTAATCACAAGGAGAACAAAAATAAAAAAAGAGATGCACTTTTATGCATCTCTTTCCGAATAATCGTAATTCAAAAGTTATTCTAAAGTAATTTCGCCAATATCGGTATTTTCTCCCGCGAGAACCACCACATCACTCAAAACCTGCTCGGATAAACCAGAAGCGGCATCGGGCGTGAGGGTTAAGGTGTATGTGCCTGGCAGCAGGCCTTCAATACTAAAACTGCCCGTATTATCGGTTGTGGTATTTCCCGTTGAACCTGCGCCATTATCGGCAACAACTTCAACATCTACATCGGCAGGCAAAACAATGCCTGATATGCTACCTGGAATGGGCTCCAATACGATCTCACCCACATCGGTATTCTCTCCGGCTAAGACCTCAACATTCTCGACAAGTGCTTCATAATAACCCGATCCATCCTCGGGTGTAATGATCAGTGAATAGGTGCCGGCAGGTACGCCTTCAATTGCAAAAGCACCCGTTCCATCGGGAACAACATTGAATTGATCTCCAAGGCCGTTGTCAGCCAGTACCTCTACAGGCACATCCGACGGTGAAACACTTCCGGAAATACTTCCAAGCAATTCGAGGACGATCTCCCCTACATCAGTATTTTCCCCTGCTACTACAACAACATCTTCTACAGTAGCGCCGTTGTAACCTGAATTCGGATCCGGATCAATCTGAAGCATATATGTTCCCGGACTTAAACCGGCTAAAAGAAAATTACCCGTATCATCCGTAGCTGCTGAAATTTGCTCTGAACCGTTGTCGGCAGTTACATTTACGGCTATGTCTCCCGGAACAACTGTTCCTGAAATAGTACCTGTTGTAGCCTCAAGGCTTGCCCTGAGAACAGGTTTAAGAATAATATTTCCTGAATTACCGGCGACCACTATAGACTCTTCTACAACAAAATCAAGAATAAAGGAATAATTGAAATCGGGATCTATTTGCTGGTCAACCTTGACCTTCAATCCGGATTGCTGTCCGCTGGGTGTCATCAATGGAGATTCCACCCCATCGATAACGATGGAATTATTCTCGCCCAAAACCAGGCGGATCTGTTTCAGGAATCCTGCTTCGATCTCTTCATTTTCAACCAATGGGACATCAACGCCACCTGTAAGCTCAAGAATATCATAAATTCCGGGTTCAATAATCCCTAAAGACAGCCAGCCGCCATCTTCGTCATTGTCATCGGATTCGCTGTCATACTTTATCATGACATCCACCACTTCAATAAAGAGGTTTTCGAAGTCACCAGGATCATCTATAAGTTTAATCGAAATCCGCGCCGGTCCGGCTTCCTCACCGGGATTTAAAGCGGAATCATTCAGATCATCACCAAGGGTGTTTGTCTCATTACATGCATGGAACATTAGGGCAACCAGCATCAACGCGATGTATCTGGTAAGGTTTAGTAGTTTCATAGAAAAGATTTTTGGTTATGTTTTATATACGAAGCTATTGCCGTTTTAGATCATGGAAATCATAATTTACCTGAGGATTCAGTATTAATTGACCATCTAAAGGCCCATCCAGAATCGAACTGGAAAGATCCATTTCAACATCCAGACCATAAGATTTCCCTTTTGAGATCATACGATCAACAGGCATATTCAGATTCCCCAATTGAATGCTATTGGTATAAAGATCAATTTTACTGCCTTGCCGTATTACATAGTTATTCGGCCCCAATACCAGTTTAATAGCGTAAATCCTTCCAATGGGCAAACTCGAAGCGTCGGTCAACAGGACTTGACGCCCGTCAACCAGTTCCTGGAGGTCGTAAATTCCAGGATTAGATGAAGAAATACGCCACCAGCAATCAGGATCATTCTCATCATCGATAACTTTAACATGAACTTCGGAAAGATCTATAACGAATCGGTCATAGGGACTTTCAGAACCCTTGATGCTGACGCTTAGGGAAGCCACATTATCAGGGTTGAAAGTTTCTTCAACAGAACAATTGAAAATAAAAAGAAACCCAAGGCAAAAGGTCAAAAGACCTCGACGGTTTTGAGGGAATGTCATTGTAAAGGGGATTAATTAATGCTCTATTTTAAGAATTAATTTCTGTTTTCACATATTTTTCCATTAAAGTGCAAAAATTCAGGGTAATAACCCTCCAGGTGACAAAATGTTCGATGAGAGGTAAAATTAATACCATAATTTAATTGGTTCTTCCTGAGATAAAAGACCCCATCATTGATTTTTTATCCCTTATCCGCTTATGCCATGTGAATAGTTTTTAAATCAAAAATCAGCCAAATGTAAAATGAGTTTCATTTGAATTCCATCAAATTAATTACCTTTCTACACTTCAAAACTAACTAACCATGCCCAAAGCAATAGTTTGGATTATCTTGTTGGTCCTGGGAATTCCTAATGGATTACAAGCCCAGGAACAGTATCAGGCAGAAAGACCCTCATTTGATGCTACGAGAATTTCAACTGATCCGGAAATAGATGGTGATATTATCAATGATGAGGTTTGGCAAGATATCTATCCAATCACCGATTTAAAACAAATCAGGCCTAAGTATAATGACCCGGTCTCTGAAAAGACAGAAGTAAGAGTGGCCTTCTCAAAAAATACCTTCTATGTCGGGGTGATCTGTTATGATTCACAACCGGAAAATATCGTGGTTTCCGATTCCCGTCGCGATTCCGATTTAAGCGATGAAGATAGTTTTCTTTTTATAGTAGATACCTATAACGATCAGCAGAATGGATTTCTCTTCGGAACCAATCCCGATGGCATGGAGTACGATGCCCAGATAGACAATGAGGGCAAGGGAAATTTCAACCAAAACCGTGCACAACAAGGTGGCGTGATCGGGGGAACAAACCTGAATTGGGATGCCACCTGGTTAGTGAGAACCGAAAAAGGAGAATACGGCTGGAGTGCGGAGTTTGCTATTCCTTTACGATCCCTTCGCTTTGGTGGTGGGGAGAATCAAACCTGGGGCATCAATTTCCAAAGAAATATCAGCAAGAATACCGAAACGTCTTACTGGGCCAATCTGCCACTGGGCTTTGATATCAAGCGCCTTTCGCTGGCAGGAAAAATGCACGGGTTGAATCTCAAAAATCCAGGAAATTTAAAATTGATCCCCTATGGTCTTGTACAGGTTATCAATAACCGGGCCGTAGATCCTGACGATACTTCTACAGATTATGAATTTGGTGCAGATGTGAAATACAGTGTCACCCCCAGCCTGACCCTGGATCTCACGTACAACACTGATTTTGCCCAGGTGGAAGTCGATGATCAGCAAGTGAACCTGGATCGGTTTAATCTGTTCTTTCCTGAAAAGCGGCCGTTTTTCCTGGAGAATGCGGGCCAGTTTACCGTTGGCAGTCCGGGTGAAGTCGATCTGTTCTTCAGCAGACGGATTGGGATAAGCGATGATGGCCAACTTGTCCCCATAATTGGCGGGGCCCGGCTTTCAGGTAAAGTAGGCCAGACCAATATAGGGCTGTTAAGTATGTTTACAGATGATGTAGGCGATCTTTCAATCGAAAAAAACAATTTCACTGTAGCACGGGTTAACCAGGATTTTCCGAATAGCCGATCCTCTTTAGGAGCTGTTTTTGTAAGCCGCACAGGCCTGGGCGATATGGATGATGACAACAACCAGGTCTATGCGATTGATGGGCGCTATGGATTAGGCAAGAAAGCCCAGCTAAGTGGATTTTATGCCAGGAGTAATACTCCGGGAATAAGCGATGATGAACATGCGTTTAAATTGCAGGCCAACTATAACTGGAATGGCTGGAACCTGAACGGTGCCTATACCGAGGTTGGCGAAGGCTTTAATCCGGAGGTGGGGTTCCTGCAACGTACCGCCTTTCGCAAGCCGGAAGCATTGATCTTTAAAGCGCACCGGCTGGAGAACTGGGGGAATATGCTCGAGATCAGGCCACATGCCTCATACAGGGGTTATTGGAATTTTGATGGCGACCAGGTTACAGGTTTTCTGCATATCGATAACCACTGGGTCTGGAAAAGCGGTTTTGAGATCCATACAGGAATCAATTTTACCACCGAAGGCGTATTTCAGCCTTTCAACCTGCAGGGCGTGACGGTTGATGCCGGAACATATAATCATGAAGAATTACAGTTTGTCCTGATAACGAATCCGAACAAACCTTTATCCCTAAGCGGAAGGACTATTATCGGGGGATATTTTGGAGGGGATCGCATCACCAATTCATATACCCTCAGATTTCGGTTAGGCGATAAATTCAATTCCGAATACAGTTTGAGCCATAATCAGCTGAATTTACCGAACGGTGATGTCACCGCCGTTATCAATAAACTCCGCCTCGCCTATTCCTTTACACCGCGTATGTTCCTTCAGGGTTTGATCCAGCACAATAATATTTCTAATATCTTTTCGGTAAATGCGCGATTTGCATGGCTTCAGAATGCAAATACAGGATTATTCGTAGTATGGAATATCGTGAAAGATGACGATATTCTAGATGGACTGGACAACCAGAGCATAACGGTAAAATACACCCATAGGTTTGATCTGCTCAGGCGATAAACTATCTGTAAATCTCAACAAACCGTTGAAGGATTCTTTCGGGATGTACAACATTTGAACCGCTCATTTCACGTATGAGTTTTTCGGCATCTTCCGGTTTGAAATATCCGTGATTCTTGTAAACATCTATTCGCAACTGTATGCCCTGTTCATCCAGTTCCACATGAAACTGGGTAGCGTAGATGTTCGATTGAAAACGGATCATTTGAGAGGGGCATACATCTGATTCTGCCAGTAAAACAGCTCCCGGTGGTAGAGCCTGGCAGGCTTCTTTATGGCCGCAATAGGCTGTAAATTCTTCGGGTATTCCCTCAAGTAATTTATCCGCAGACCCGGCTTCCGTAAGACTGATTTGAGCTGTTCCCACGGCTTCAGAATACCGATCTCTCGCCACTATTCCACCACGATGCATGGCGAGCGCACCCATGCCATAGCAAACACCAAGAAAGGGGAAATCGGTCTTAAACACCTGTTCCAGAATCCTATTCAGATCGCTTTCGAAACGTTTTTGATTTTCCGATTTTTCAACAGGAGGATCGCTGACATTGCTGGGGCCGCCACCCAATATTATTCCGGAATAATCCTCCAGACTGATATCTGGGATCCCTGATTTCTCCATTCGAATGCGATGAGTCTGCTGCTCCTGTAATCCACTATACTTGAGGAATGCTGCATACTCATCATCTGAGGCTTCGTCTATAGGCCGTATTTGTAAAATGAGGAAGGGTTTCAATTAAATTCCGGATAATCTATTTTTCTTCAAAAAAACATCTCTAAAATTACGTATTAATTCTGAACCGGCTACATAGAGTTCTCCTTATAAATGCTATAGCTTTTAAGTGACTTCAGGTTTTCTAAGTAGGTATTCTTGTTTTTATTAATGACGATCTTTTCCTTTCCTGCCCCTACAGTTAACCCGACCAATGAACCCGGGATAATCCCGAAAACGCCCCCAGCCAAAGCGCCGAACTCTGGTCCCAGATAACCACTATCGTCTGATGCGCCAGCTGCCGCACCAACAACCATGCCGCCTAAAGCACCATATAATACCCCCTTGCCTACCTTACCTTTTCTTCTAAGTTTAATTTCAATGATTTCTTCAGCTGATATTTTCCTGTCTACAGGCTCATTTCCAGCCGGGTAAATCCGAACCGTGATCCCACTTTCATCAGCCCTGAGCAAAACTCCATCCCGTATTTCCACATTCTCCAGCTCCACCCAGGTTTTGTATACCGTTTGACCCTTAAACTCGCGTTGGGAAAATACAAATCCGGTTAGCAGCAATAGGGTAATCACTGACCCAATACATTTACTTTTCATGATTTAGTTTTTAAGATTTTTAAATCAACTTTTCACAGACCAGTCAATAATGCTTCTTCCTTGTAAATACAGTAACCTTTTATAAGTTCCAGATTCTCCGAAAAGGTGTTCAAATCCTTATTTATGATGATCTTTTTCTTTTTTGAAGTTATACTTCTACCTATAAAATAACCCGGGATTGCGAAGATTGCCGCTCCAATGGCTGCTTCGGCTCCATCGTCGAAATAACTATCTCCTGAAGCACTTAAAACCGCTCCAATGGCCGCACCACCTATAGCGCCATACAATCCACCATTCCCCTTTTTCCTTATCGTAATACTGACAATATCTTCAGCTGGGATACTCATATCCAGATGTGTAGTACCCTTTGGATATGATCGAACTGTAATCCCAGCCTGATCTGCATCAAGTAAGACACCCTTTGTAGCAGACATATTATCACGCTTAACCTTTACCTTGTATACCGTTTGACCCTTAAACTCGCGTTGGGAATAACTCAAATGAGTGAACATCAACATTGATAAAATTACCAGCCAACATTTCATATCTAAGAACTTTAATCTAATAAGATAATAGTATCATCAAATTTTAACAATGATAAATATCAGTTTGATAGACATATGTAATTATTTACAACAAACTGAAGTTTTATATTCCGGTTTCGGTTCATATTGCGGATATTAGTATCCGTCTTTTCGTTGAATTTTAATAGAACATAATCTTATGACTCTCGATCTCGAATTTATACGTTCCCAATTCCCGGCTTTTTCGGAACCTTCCCTTGATGGCTGGGCTTTTTTTGAGAATGCCGGCGGTTCCTATCCCTGTAACCAGGTTGTAAAACGATTAACCGATTTCTATACGAAAAACAAGGTGCAGCCCTATTACCCCTATCCGGCATCGGCATATGCGGGAAAGCTGATGGATGAGTCCTATAAGCGAATGGCAGCTTATCTGAATGTGGCCCCCTCTGAGATCCATTTCGGTCCATCAACCACTCAAAATGTTTACGTACTGGCCAATGCCCTCCGCCCCATGTGGAAGGAGAGCGATGAGATCATCGTGTCCTGCCAGGACCACGAGGCCAATGGTGGCGCCTGGCGGCGATTGTCAGAACGCGGGATCAAGGTCATCGAATGGCATGTAGATTACGACACAGGGATTTTATCGGTTGAGTCCCTTAAAGAATTGATCTCTGAACGAACGAAAATGGTGGCTTTTCCCCATTGTTCCAATGTTATAGGGCATATAAATTCAGTAGAGGACATAAGCAGCCTGGCACATAAATATGGTGCCATATCGGTTGTTGATGGTGTTGGTTATGCCCCTCATGGCTTCCCAGACCTGAAGGATCTGGGTGCCGATATCTATATGTTCTCTACGTATAAAACCTTTGGCCCGCACCTGGGCCTGATGTATATCAGCAGGGAGCTGATGCCTAAAATGGAGAACCAGTCCCACTTCTTTAAGGAAGGTATAACCCGAAGCATGTTTACCCCGGCCGGTCCCGATCATGCCCAGATCGCTGCAATCAACGGTATTCTTGATTATTTTGATACCGTTTATGCCCATCATTTTTCGGGTGAAGTCAAACCCGCTTTAAAAAACAGTCAGTTAAGGAAATTGTTCCGTGAACACGAAACCGAAATATTGGAACCGCTTCTTAAATTCTTGAGATCCCGGGATGATGTGCGCATCATCGGTCCGGAGCAGACCGAAGATCGCTTGCCTATTGTCAGCATACTTCCGAAGAAAAAAACCATCAAAGCAGTATACGATGTGCTGACCGAACATAAGCTTATGGTTGGATTCGGAGACTTCTATGCGGCCAGGCCCCTTATGGATATGGATATTCCCCGTAATCCCGGCGTACTCCGGATGTCATTTGTACATTACACCAAACCCCGGGAAATCCATCAGTTGATCGAAGGATTAAAGATTGCCCTCGATCAATAATATTGAAGCGCTTTATACGTCAGAACCCATCATGATCTGTTGAGTCTTGTTTATTTTATCGTTTGAAAAATTTTATGTTTATACACATTTCTCAGAAAACCAATTTCGTTTTTTAAAACTCTAAATAAAGCCTTATTTTTACAATCTGAAAAAAATTACTATGCACAAGAAAATTATCAGAGCTTCAGCTGCTCTGCTTGGATTTTTAATGGTTATTTCAATTACTTTAATATCCAAGCAAGAAAAATCGAGTACGTCAGTCCACTCGAATAATGAGATTGTCGAAATTCACAAAGAAAACCTCGCAAAGAGCCCTTTCAAGGAAACTCTAAAATTAACCAAAGCCGAACGCAAAGCTGCCGGAATTCCACCGAATAAGTATTTCGAGGAGGAATATGAGCTTACTATGAATCCCGTGTTGGGCAGGCCAACCTTTGAAAACCTGGAAGAGATCAGGAATAAGATCAAAATAATGGCCGCCAATAGGGCCCCGGGAGATGGGACAGAAGGTAACTGGGTTTCCAGAGGACCTGATAATTTTGGAGGCCGGACCAGAGCCGTTATGTTCGATCCTAACGACCTCAACAATGAAACTGTTTTTGCCGGTGGTGTAAGTGGTGGTTTGTGGAAAAACACCCAGATATCAAATGCGAATTCCGAATGGACAAGAGTAGGTATCCCGAGTAATCTAAATATTTCCTCTATTGCCTATGATCCAAACAATACCAGTGTTTTTTATGTTGGAACAGGAGAGTCTTACGTTAACGGCGATGTTAACGG
>JABDPL010000144.1 GCA_013042825.1 Flavobacteriaceae bacterium
AGCCAGTATTTCTGAAGCCGAAGCCGATAGCTCATTCACGAGTATCACAAGCGGGCCATCCCAAATGATTGAGCGGTCCCGATCTCTCAAGACCTCTTTAGGTTCACCGGTACTTCTCACCTGAACCACAGGGCCTTCCTTGATGAATAATCCGGCCATGTCAACAACGGTCTTTAAAGATCCGCCGCCATTATTTCTTAAATCCAGAACAAGGCCTTCCATGCCCCTGGCCTTCAAACGTTCAATTTCTTTTTTTACATCACTGGCCGCATTCCGGCTGTCATAATCATTGAAATCGACATAGAATTTCGGCAGGTTGATAACACCATAAGTCTTATCTTCTTTTTTTACAATCGACGATTTCGCATAGGTCTCTTCAAGTTCGACGATATCGCGGGTAATTGTGAGTTCTTCAACCGTACCGTCAACCTTTTTCAGTGTCAGGATCACATTTGTCCCTTCCGGACCCTTGATAAGCTTAACCGCATCATCCAGTCGCATACCGACAATGCTAACGGCTTCTTCTTCATCTTCCTGGCGTACTTTCAGGATCTGATCGCCTACCTCCAACTTATCCTGTCTCCAGGCCGGACCCCCCGATATGATCTCATTCACAATTATATTATCCATGCGCTTCTGAAGTCGGGCTCCGATTCCACGGTAATTTCCCGACATGGCAACATCGAAACGATCCTTGTCTTCGGGTGCAAAATAGAATGTATGCGGGTCGAATTCCTCAACCACCGCATTGATATATACCGAGAACCAGTCCTTACGCTGACGGTCATCTATAAAGTCATATAATTCATCAAGTGAACGCATGGTAGCTTCACGTGCTTCCATTTCAATATCGGCAAGAGATTTCTTAACGATTGAACCTTCTTCAGGATTCAATGCCTTTTCGCGCTCGGCTGAGGACATCTTCTCCAGGTTTTCCATGTCTCTTTCCTGTTCCTCTATGAGATCGTGATAATTCGCAATGCTCGAAAATTTCAACTGGTTCCTCCAACGCTCTCTGAGTTGTTTTTTATTCCTAACATAAGGCATGTTCTCATAATCGGTAGAAAAGGTCTCATCGGCAGCGTAGTCGAACGGATTTTCCAGGATTTCCTGGTAAATGGTTTTAGAGTCTTCAATACGCTGTAATAGGCGCTCATGGGTCAGGTTAAAAAAACTGAGGTCATAATTCATCAACTGATCATCGATCTCGTACTTATATTTTTCGAATTCCTTGATGTCGGAGGCGAAGAAATAACGCTTAAACGGGTCGAGCTGTTCCAGGTAATCGTTAAAGACCCCTTCAGAAAATGTATCATCCATATTCTTAGGATCAAAATGACCTTGTTCGAGTACATAGGTGATCAATTGAACCAGGAGTTTGTCCTTATCTGAATTCTCGAATGTTTTTGCGGTAAAACTGCAGGATGCAAAAGCAAAAAGCAGGGTAAGTAGTAAAATATTAAATTTCCTTTTCATCTTCTAAGTTCTTAGTAAGTTCCAGCAACTAAAATCGTCCTAATTTAAAGAAAATATCATGCCAAAATCTAGTGATGTTACTAATTTTTTGTTAAACGGCCTAATTTAACAAACTATTGGTACTTTTGTGGCTGTAAACCGCAATATGATGCCCGAAAGACCCTTAATTTTAGTAACAAACGATGATGGTATAACCGCCCCCGGAATTCGGACCCTGATCCGGCTAATGAATGCCATTGGTGAGGTGGTTGTCGTCGCGCCCGACAGTCCGCAAAGCGGCATGGGCCATGCCATAACAGTAAACACAACCCTACAGGTCAAGAAAGAACGTGTTGATGATGGCCCCCAGCTCGAATACAGCACCTCGGGAACGCCTGCAGACTGCGTTAAACTGGCAAAGCATGAGATTCTTGATCGCATACCCGATCTCTGTGTTTCCGGAATAAACCACGGTTCAAATTCTTCTATAAATGTGATCTATTCAGGTACCATGAGTGCTGCCATTGAAGCTGGAATTGAAGGCATACCGGCAATAGGTTTTTCATTATGCGATTATAACTGGGATGCCGATTTCGAACCTGTTGAAGAATATGTCACTTCAATCGTAACCCAGGTACTTGATAAAGGCCTTCCAAAAGGTGTTATCCTGAATGTGAATTTTCCGGATATGCCTGATGGCCAAATCAGGGGCCTGAAGATCTGTCGCCAGGCCCGGGCAAACTGGGTTGAGGAATTCGATAAAAGGAGAAATCCGCAGGGCAAGGAATATTATTGGTTAACGGGTAAATTCGTTACTGAAGATGATGGAAGCGACTCCGATGAGTGGGCTTTACGAAATGGCTATGCCTCGGTTGTTCCTATAACATTTGATCTAACGGCACACGAACACATTCAAGAATTAAAGTCCTGGGGAATTCATGGCTAAGAAGCAGGTATTAATCGGATTAGTGATAGGTTTGATAGCAAATGCCTTTGGCTTGTTCCTTGCCACTACCCTACTAGGCCGTGGAGATGATTTCATTACGGTCATTAAGGCCGCACAGACCGAAGGATTTCTGGGCAAGCTTATCAGTCTCGGCGCTATTCTAAATTTGATCGTATTTTTTGTTTTTATCAAGAAGAAACAGGATTATAAAGCACGTGGGGTATTACTTGCCACCATACTTGTTGCAATTCTTACCTTTGTAATCAAGTTATAAACCGTCGTGAAGTATTATATCATTGCAGGAGAAGCCTCAGGGGATCTGCACGGTTCCAATCTGATCAAAGCGTTGCAGAAGCAGGACGTCAATGCCGATTTTCGTATTTGGGGCGGAGAACTCATGGAGAACAGCGGTGCATTCCTGGTAAAACATTACCGGGACCTCGCCTTTATGGGCTTTCTTGAGGTCTTATTGAATCTTCACAAAATACTCCGGAATCTGTCTTTCTGTAAAAAGGATATCAGGACTTATGATCCCGATGTTATCATTTTTATCGATTACCCCGGATTTAATCTTCGCATTGCCAAATGGGCCAGGAAACACGGTTTTAAAACGCATTACTATATCTCACCTCAATTATGGGCCTGGAAAGAAAACAGGATCAAGGCAATCAAGCGCGATATCGATAAGATGTATGTGATCCTGCCTTTCGAAAAGACCTTCTATGAAGACAAACATGGCTACGCTGTTGAATTTGTCGGGCATCCGCTCATCGATGCTATCTCGGATCGTAAACCTGTTGACGAATATCAATTCAGGGCCGAAAATGAACTTAGCGATAAACCTATCATTGCCATTCTGCCCGGGAGCCGAAAGCAAGAGATACGCAAGATGCTAAAGGTCATGCTGAGTATAGTGGATCATTTTCCCGATCAGCAGTTCGTTATTGCCGGAGCACCTGGAATAAACAACAGCTTTTATGATCAATTCATGACGAATGCCCAGGTTCATTTTGTGAGTAACCTCACCTATGACCTGCTCAGTGTATCTACTGCTGCACTGGTGACCTCAGGTACGGCTACACTGGAAACCGGACTGTTCAAAGTACCCCAGGTAGTCTGTTATAAAGGCAGTTGGTTGTCGTATCAGATCGGTAAGCGACTGGTGAAGAATATCGAATATATCTCCCTGGTGAATTTGATATTAAATAAGGCAGCCCTGACCGAACTCATTCAGAATGAATTCAATAGCTTAAGATTAAAACAAGAACTCGAACTGCTCTTAGATGATTATGAACGAACAAAATTCTTCCTCAACTATTATGACCTGGAAAAAATACTGGGTGGTCGTGGTGCAAGTGAAAAAGTTGCAAAATTGATCTTTAAGGCCTTAAATTAGAGGACAAATCTCAACCATGAATCGAATTATCGGATTGTTAACCGTGCTGATGTTATTTTTAACAGGCTGCAAGTCTTCGAAAAACACCATTGTAACAACCAATAAACACAAATCTCATCGTACTGAAAACCACACGGCTAATACCGTGGTCAGGCATGCCTTGAATTTTGAAGGTGTCCGGTATAAATATGGAGGCACAACCAAAAGAGGGATGGATTGTTCCGGACTCATTTACGTGTCGTTTAAGGAAGCAAGCGTCGAACTGCCTCGGATTTCGAGAGACATGGCCAGACGTGGTATACAGATTAACAGATCTGAGGTCCAGGCTGGTGACCTGTTATTTTTTAGGACGAATAAACGGCGGAAGAACATCAACCATGTCGGCCTTGTCACCAATACCCGCGGAACTATCACATTTATTCATTCAACTACCACCAGAGGGGTAATAACCTCATCACTGAATGAGGACTATTGGAAAAAAGCCTTCGTAGAAGCCCGTCGGGTTTTATAGAATATTTACTATATTGCATTATAGAGAAAATAATCTATAATGCGCGTACATGTTCTTAGGTATCCTCTTGTTCGATTAACCTGCTTTCTGATTACAGGAATCACTATCGCGCGTTTTATCCAAATCAGAATTGTACATGTAATCATGCTTAGCTGCATTTTAGCCATCGGCTTTGCACTTTTGAATTCGTGGCTTCAGAGAACCATTTATACCAGTATTCTTCCTGATATCCTTATTGCCCTATGCTTTATTGCCTTGGGGGTATTCATCCATAAGATTCATGATCACAGGAATCATAACAGGCATTATTCACATGTTTTAAAACCTGAAAACCAGTTTTCCATAATGGAGTTAGAGGTATATTCCCGTTTAAAACCCGGTCGCTTTCATGATCGATATGTAGTTCGACTAATAAATATCGATAGCAACAAGACCTTCGGAAAGAGCCTGCTGCTCGTGACACGGGACAGTTCTTGTATATCATTGTCCACGGCTGAACGTTTCCGGTTGATTTCCAGGATCGGAACTATTCCCGGGCCGAAAAACCCACATCAATTCAACTACAGATCGTATATGGCATTACACCAGGTATACAGCCAGATTGAAACCTCAGCTTTGTATTTAAAGCGTCTGCCCGCTAGCGGATCCGGATTGCGGTCAATGGCCGCTTCCCTCAAGGACAAGGTGCATGAGCAACTTATAAAATATGAATTCAGTACAGACGTCTACGCGGTTATATCGGCTTTGCTATTGGGAGAAAGACAGGGCATGTCTGAAGATATTCGTGAATCCTATGAACGGGCCGGTGCCATACACATGCTGGCAATCTCCGGGCTGCATGTGGGGATTGTTCTAATGATCCTTCAATATGTATTAAGACCACTGGAATGGCTTAATCGAGGCCATACTGTGAAAATGATCCTGGTCGTCACAGCACTTTGGTTTTATGCGCTTATCGCAGGCTTATCGGCATCTGTGATCCGTGCGGTTACCATGTTCAGTATTCTTGCCATTGCACTTAACCTACGCAGGCGGACCAACATATATAATACAGTCTTCATTTCTATTTTCGTCCTGCTTCTTATCCGACCTAATTATCTTTTCGATGTGGGTTTTCAATTGAGTTACGCTGCTGTGCTCGGCATAGTATCCCTTGAACCGCTTATCCGCTCTATATGGCGACCACGTTACAAACTATTTAATTTTTATTGGCGGGTATTTACCGTAAGTTGTGCTGCCCAGCTTGGGGTATTGCCCTTATCGCTCTTTTATTTTCACCAATTCCCGGGATTGTTCTTTGTTTCAAACCTCGTCGTTTTACCAGCATTGGGTTGTATACTGGGCTTTGGCATCCTGATCATTATCCTTGCAGTGACCGCAAAACTTCCGGAATGGCTTGCATATGGATATGGAGCAATTATTGAACACCTTAACCTGTTCATTGAATGGGTATCTGAACAAGAAGGATTCATCCTTGACGGAATCAGTTTCGGGCTGGAGGCTGTGTGCGCTTATTATCTTTTGTTTTTACTTTTTCTGAATCTTAACCACCGGAAATCATTCCAAAATGTGCTATTGATTTTCCTGGCGGTTATAGGGATTCAGGCCCGGACCATAATAAATTTCAGTAAGCAGAACAGGTCATTTATGGTTTTTCACAAGTCCCGATACAGCATAATTGGCTGGCAGTCGAACCAGCTGTTGGAAGTACATCACAACATCAATTCCAATACGATCGAAAAGCAAGGAATCGTTTTAGATTATAAAATCGGCGCTAACATTGAAGACTTGCGTTCAGACCGTATTCAGAATTTTTATTCCATAGCCGATCATCGATTACTCGTTATAGACAGTGCAGGGATTTATGATCTGCAGGACATCAATCCGGACTTGATCCTTCTTAGGGGTTCTCCCCAGGTGAATCTCAACCGGTTAATAGATCGTCTCAATCCTGATCTTATCATAAGCGACGGTAGTAATTACAGGTCTTACCAGGACAGGTGGGAAGCCAGTTGCCGGGTAAAAAAAATCCCTTTCCACCGAACCGATAAAAAGGGAGCTTTTATAATGTCTTACTGAATCGATTATTCTCCGGTCCATTCCGGTTTAAATGCCGTATAATACTCATCGAACGCCTCCTGGGTAGTCAAATCCTTGTGATGGTCGTTTTTAAATAGTTTCAGGTACAATTCCAATTGCTGCGGGGTTTTATATCCCCTGATGGGTGCCAGGAATTCCAGGTTTTCATCCAGGAAGACCATAGTAGGATAGGCACGAACACCGAAAAAGCGGGTCAATTCATGCACACTGTTCCTCTTGTTGGCCTTGGCCGGATCATAATTCGGATTCGAATAGGTCTTATTTTTGAAGGTGATCGTTTCATTGCCTTCGGCATTGAATTTCACCGCATAATAATGCTTATTGATGTAGTCGGCTACTTCTGCATTCTGGAAGGTCTTCTTGTCTAGCAATTTACATGGTCCGCACCAGTTGGTATAGACGTCCATAAAGATTTTCTTCGGACTCTTCTCTTGTAACTCTACTGCTTCCTCAAGGCTTACCCAATTGACTTTCTGGGCATTAACCGAAAGGGTTAAAAATACTGTAACGATAAGGGCTAATACTTTGTTCATGATCAAATTATTTAAATCTCTGTTCTATTTGAACCAAAAATCGTTCCTAAAATAAAAAAAACGCCCTGAAAACAGGGCGAATTGCGTTATTTTTAACGTTTTTATCGATTATCTGACGCCATGCATCAATCGTTTTAGCAATGGATGCAACAACAAGGATACCAGACCTAAACTAATGGGTACGATTGTAAATATCAGGAAAAAGGTCGATAACCCATGTTCCTGTGATATCTTATCGACATCTCCTCCAACATAATGCGCCAATTTATTACCAATGGCAATAGCGAGATAATACACCCCGAACATCAGGGCCACCATGCGGGCGGGAATGAGTTTACTCAGATAAGACAATCCCATAGGAGACAAGCACAATTCCCCAAGTGTATGAAATAAGTAAGCCAGCACGAGCCAGGCCATGCTTAAACTGGCCGCTTGAGCACCTGCAGGAACATTCCTCGCTCCGAATGCCAAAAACCCAAAGCCAACACCCAACAACAACAGACCCATAAAGTACTTTACGGAGGCCGGAGGATTGTACTTACTGTCCCATAATTTTGTGAATAATGGCGCAAACATGATTATGAAAAGTGAGTTCAGAATGGCAAACCAGGTCACAGGGACTTCGGTTTCGGTCGATTGGTATTCGATGTACAGCTTATAAATCACAATTGCCCAGACTATTACGAAACTCGTTCCGAGAATAATGTTAGACAAGCCGATTTTGCTAAAAGTCTTCTTGAATAAACTTATCAATACATAAGTGATGATGGCCAGCGGCACCACCGTAACGATCAGATCAACTATTTTAAACGTTGTTGCCGCTCCTCCCTCCAGCAATCTATTGGTGAAATCCCTGGTATAGAGCGGTAAGGATCCGGCAGCTTGTTCAAATGCTGCCCAAAAGAAGATGGTAAACAGGCAGAATATAGTAAATGCGATCATCCGGTCACGCACTATTTTAACATATCTCGGGATTCGCACAATGAGTAATAAAACAAAAGTAATTGCTGCGAGGAGAGCAAAAAACAGCGAATCGGTCAATCCCGCAACCGTAAAATTAAGGGTTTGAATATCACCTATCTTACTAAGCGGATCATTTATTATGAATATCATTGCGGAAATCACGAAAATGATCACCAGAATATAATCTATGGTGCTGAATGGATTTAGTTTTTCAACCGAACCGTCTTCATTTACTATTGATTTCTCTTTATTGAGCTTATCTGTTTTTTCCGGTTTATCCCCGATATTTCCGAAGATGGGCTGTGCGAAATAAAATTGTAACATGCCCAGGAGCATGAAGATCCCGGCTAAACCGAAACCATAGCTCCAGCCAACTTTTTCACCGACCCAGCCACAGAGCATGATCCCGATGAAGGCACCGGCATTTACGCCCATATAGAAAATATTATAAGCGCCATCTTTCTTTTCATCATGGCCTTCATACATTTTCGAAATGATCGATGTCATGTTGGGCTTAAAAAATCCATTCCCAAGGATCAGGAAACTGATCCCGAGATACAGGAATGTAGGTGTTTCAACTGCCATGCAGGCATGGCCGAGGGTCATTAGCAATGCTC
>JABDPL010000145.1 GCA_013042825.1 Flavobacteriaceae bacterium
ATATAAAGCAAGTCCCTGTAAACAGGACTGTACGCTACAGTATTTCAGGTTTACCAACAACCGGTTATGAGGTCGGAACACGTTCACCTGGTGCTGTTAATAAAGTCTTGGGGGCCCTGTTCAATCCGGCAGACTTTCTCTACAAAGTCTTTGGCAAAAAGCCTAATGAACTCCGGAAACTCAGGAAGATGAAACGGGACGATGAGATCAGGAATATCCTGGCCACGCGTTTCGACCGGGAAATGTTGACAGCTCTGTTGCAAGTAGATCGTGTTGACCTCGATCTGATCGTTAGTGAGTGCAATTATTCCAAAGAATTCATACGGACGGCAAACGATCTGCAGATACTGGATGCCATTAGCGAATGCTACGAGGAATTCAAGGTGTTGAGCAGGAATAAGAACAGGTTATAGCCCTATTTCCTGGAATGCAACGCCAAACGGTTACCTTCAGAATCTAAAAACAAAGCCATATAGCCGATAGCCGGTGATATAAGTGTTTTCTTCTGAAGTATTTTGCCACCGGCAGCTTCCACCCGTCTCAATTCGTCCTCTACATCAGCAGATGAGAAATAGATCAGAACACCAGCCTTGTCACTCGGTTCATATGATTCATGACTGATCAACGATCCCGAGCTGCCTTTTTTCTCCTCTGCGAAGGGAAACCAGCCCATAAGCACCCCGCCGAGATCATGGATCTGAATATCTATTTTAAACACCTTGTCGTAGAACTGCTTGGCCCTGTTCATGTCATTTACAGGAATTTCGAACCAGCCTACCATATTATGTGCCATGATTATTTATTTTCTAATATCGATTTCAAACTTGATAACCCCTCTTCGAAATCCTTCCCAACACTTTTTTCCATATTGAAAAAGAGCATCAAAATGTTGAAAGGAAACTTATTCTTGCCTGAGAATCCCCAGATCACCCGTGTGGAATTCTCGCTCAGACCTTTGATTTGAAAGTAAGCATCAGATTGCGAATTCCAAGGTTTAAAAAACCTCAGTTCACTCAGGATGCTCTCGTTTTCAACCAGGTGTTTGAGTTCCTGTTCCCCCTCACCCACTTCTTTATTACCCTTCCATCGGGAGATAAAGCCGATTTCACCATCGGTGCCTTCGAATTCCTGCTTCATATCGGGGTCCTTCCTTTTCCAGGGAGACCAATCATCCTGGTTTTTGATATACTTTAAATAGTTGTAGACGGTCGAGACTGGGGCATTGATCTCAATGCTCCTGTTTAGGTCGAATCTTTTTGGAGCTGCAGAATTTAGAATTACCAAAACGGCAATGATGATCGTCAATATGTAAACGAAGATCATGATTTCGAATTTAAATTGATTGGGATTATAAGGTCCTCCCTGACCGGATACTCCTAATTCGCCTCAATGGCTATTATATCTCGGAATTTGAAAACCCTTCGGTTTAGGTTGTTCTTATTTACTTAAAGATAAGAATAATTAGTTTGAATCTTCGAAGCGTTCAATGATCTGTTCGATACTCTTAATAGACCTTTTGCACCAATCCAGTCTGAGATCCAATTTTTCGGCCTCGGTCAAGCGCCAGTCGATAACACTCTTTCGCAATCGACTTGTCATATGCTGAAGTATTATGGCAGCTGACACTGAAATGTTTAGGCTTTCGGTAAAACCATGCATGGGAATCGTGAGAAAAGCATCGGCTTGATCTAATATTTCTGAAGAGAGGCCATCGGCTTCCTTACCAAAGAAAAAACACGACCTTGGATTAATATCAAATGTTTCAAGAGTGCATTTATCAGAATGGGGTGTTGTTGCCACAACCTGATACCCTCGCGATTTTACATACCGTACACATTCGGCCGCAGACGAATGCTTTGCTATATCAACCCACTTCTGAGCGCCCATGGCAATTTCGCTGTCAATACGGTCGCTATATTTATCCTCAATTATATGCACGTCCTGAATCCCAAAGATGTCGCAGCTCCTCAATACAGCACTGGTATTATGCAATTGATAAATATCTTCTATGGCAACAGTATAATGCCTGGTACGCCGGTCAAGAACATCCGTAAATCGCTGTTTCCGGCGATCGGTAAGATAAGATTCCAGGTATTCAAGTAATTTTTTATCTCGCATGGCGGGCAGTTCTTCCGAAAAATAATGAATTTGTGTCATATGATGCCAACCCGATAAAGAATGCTAAATTTATAGAATGAAACATATAGTTGTTCTTACAGGTGCCGGTGTGAGTGCCGAAAGCGGATTAAAAACATTCCGGGAGGCCGGCGGATTATGGGAAGATCATGACGTCATGGAAGTGGCTTCCCCTGAGGGATTCCACGCTAATCCGGAACTGGTCATGGACTTTTATAACCAACGGCGGCGGCAATTGCTCGAGGCAAAACCCAATACTGCACATTACCATTTGGCAGAGCTGGAAAAATGGTTCGATATGACGATCATAACGCAAAATGTTGATGATTTTCATGAACGTGCGGGCAGCAGCAGGGTGATTCATTTGCACGGTGAATTGTTCAAGGTAAGAAGCACCTATGATGAGTTCGATGTCATGGAATGGCGAAAAGATCTGTTCTTAGGTGACCTGTGTAAAAAAGGTTACCAGTTACGTCCACATGTGGTCTGGTTTGGCGAAGCGGTTCCCATGATACCGAGGGCTATAGAAATTTGCGAAACCGCCGATATTCTCTTGATCATCGGGACGTCCATGCAGGTATACCCGGCAGCCAGTTTAATGCA
>JABDPL010000235.1 GCA_013042825.1 Flavobacteriaceae bacterium
CTCAGAAAAATAAAGAGGACTTGATAGTTGAAACACTTTATTTCAACAGGGTATTGGAAGAGCGGCAAAATTTTGATCCTGCCGGCCATTATTCCCGTCCTGATGTAACCAGGCTTATTTTAAATACAGAAAGGCAATCAACCCTCGGATTTGAAGGGGATTGACCAGGAATAAATTACCTTTGTCCAAATTTTAAAAAAACATGGCTAAATCCTTCAGAAAAGGAAAGTCTCAACAGCGATCTTCTCGGGACAACAAACCCTATAAAGCGCGTAAGACATTCAAACAACCGGCACAAAAACAGAATAAGTCGGACGATGGCTTAATGCGATTGAATAAGTATATCGCTAATTCGGGAGTCTGTTCCCGGCGTGAAGCCGATATGTATATCAGTGTTGGGAATGTAACCGTGAACGGTGAAATCATCACCCAAATGGGTTATAAGGTCAAACCTGGTGATGTGGTTCATTTCGGCGGGGAATTGGTTACACCTGAGCCGAAGACCTATGTACTGCTTAACAAGCCAAAAGGATTTGCCACGACCACCAGTACGAGCAAGGGAAGAACTGTAATGGACCTTGTAGCCAATGCGACCTCTGCTAAGATTAAACCCATTGGCCGACTTGGTCGCAGTGCAACGGGATTGATCCTTTTCACCAACGATAATGATCTCGTCAGGAAATTTAAAGGTTCAAAGACCGGTGTAGCCCGCTTATTCCATGTTGAACTGAATCGCAAACTAAAAACCGAGGATCTTACTGCAATTCAGGAAGGAATAAAAATTAAAGGTGAAACTTTCACTGTTGAGGAGATCAGTTATATCGATAACGCTCCCAGAAAGGAAGTTGGAATACGTATTAAGAATATCGGCAATGCAGTTATAACTAAAATATTCGAACATCTGGATTACGAGATCGCCCGGCTTGATTGTGTGATGATCGGACCGTTGACTAAAAAGGATATTCCCAGAGGTCACTGGAAACATTTGACCAAACAGGAGATAAGCAGTCTGATGATGCTCTGATATTTCCAGAAAAAATCCTAAATTGCCACTATACTTATGCTTTAAGCAATATCAAATCTTGTGATTATTTCGATTTTATAATCAAAAAATGAATCTTAATTCCACGAAACCATGATAAATGCTCAGTTCAAATCCTACCGTGATGGTTATTTTTTCTTTGAATTTGAAACAGGGGAAGATATGGCCTTTGACCAGGTCCATCCCAAAATTCTGTATCGTTATAACCTGAAGGAAGACGAGTCATTAATAGATGCCATGTTCCTCCTGACATTTTCCGAGCATGTTGAAGATGACGACAGTGTCATTTACAGGATCGAAAGCCTTAAACCTCTGGAGTAACAGTTGAATCGATCGGTTTCAATTTTTGCCCATTGATGCGTGTTATATCCCATATCAAGGCCATCATAACCACAGCATACTCAATTCCAATCAATAGCATGTTTTCTGCATAGGCCGTATTGGAGTAAGCCCAGTAACTGAGCATTATGGTAAAACTCCACACCAGAGGAAATCTATATGGTGTAAAAACCGATAGGCCCAAAAGTGTTGCGATATACCAGGGATGTACGGTTGTTGAAAGGAAAAAATAAATGGCTAATCCCAGAACCATGACTGAAAGAAGTGCGAGGGTGGAACGATTGTTTCTCAACAAGGACAATACCAGAATCACAACAAGTACCACATAGGGTATATAAGAGCCGATTATCTCGATTTCATTAAAGCCCCTGTAGGTAAACCCGATCTCTCTGGCGATGTAATACAGGCTGGCATTAAACTCGAATTTCTGAAACCAGAGCCCTGTGGTTTCTAGGAAGTTGTTAATAAATTCTGCGGAGAGAAATGGAATAAATGTTACTGCGGCCGTCAGTCCGGTAAGTCCGTAAAAACCAAAACTCTTAAAGCGCAGTTTCTGAAGCATCAAAGGCAGGAAAATCATGGGAATTAGCTTTACACTAACCGATAATCCTAAAATCACAGCTGCTTTCTTCCAATCACCCTTCTTTAACAAATACAATGACCAGGCAATAAAAAATAACATCACACCCTCGAAATGAAGATTGCCGGTAAGTTCAAGGATCACAAATGGATTCAACAGGTAAAGAAAAATAGTATTCGCATTGAGATTCAAGGCTTTTAGCAATTTTCTTCCGAAGAAAAGCGTACCCAGATCAGCTGCTATAATTATCAAACGCATTACGACTACAGAACCAAGAATACTTTTACCGCCCAGCAAGGTTGCCAGAACAAAGCAAAACTGATTTAACGGTGGATAATTGGTATGATTTCCCGCACTTAAGTGGCCCATGCCATCATAAAGTTCTTTTGATTGCTGAAGTATTATTTTTCCTTCAGAAATGATAGTGTCTGGTGTGAGTAAATAGGGATTTATACCCTCAAGTATCAAACGGCCATCCCAGATAAAGCGGTAAAAATCCTGCGACAGCTTGGGTATTGAGAACAAAAGAAGAGCTCGAAAAAGAATAGAGGAGACAACCAGCCATTTGATATTCTTCTTATAACGAAAGGACATCCAGATAAAAAAACCGAATAAGAGGGAATAGATTCCGAATAATTCATAGAAATCTGCACGATCTAAGGCATAGCCAAAGTACAGATATGCTAGTCCCGACAGAACTATCAAAAGTATCAGTACAAGGAATTGTTTTTTATCGGTTGCCATGAACTCAGGCCTTAGGTTTTAGACCTCAGCGATTTAAAGAATACATATCCGAAACCGAAGAAAAGCATCAAATGAAACGGGAATAATCCGAAATCACCGCCCTGCTCACCCACGATAAATGCGCTGTACATCCCGAATCCGAAATACAGCATCAACAGACCTTCTATGATCACATGGGCCGAAATCTTCTTTTGAATATACTTATTCCCTTTCCAGCTATCGGTAAGGGAGTTGATGTTGAATTTCGGTGTTCTTATGAAATCGCTTCGCTTTCCCAAATGCCCTTCGAGTACAGCTATGGAATTATGGAGAGAGAATCCCATGGCTATAGAGAAGAAGGTAATAAACATGACGATATACTGCACAAAATTTTTCGCTCCTGCACCATAGGCTTGTTTATACATGAACCAGTAGCAGATAAAAAAGATCAAAGTACTGATAACGAAAAAGCTCATCACTATAAAATAGGTGCGTAAGTGGGCGTACTCATTCTTGATATAGAGCATAGGGATACTCAAAAGCGCTACTACAAGAACAAACAGGAACATGGAGCTATTCAACAGATGCAAGATGCCGTGAGCCTTGGTTTTTAAAGGAACGCTTTTGTTTGTGATAATACGCCAAAGCATTTTTCTAAAATTTTCTGCTCCGCCTTTGTTCCATCGGAATTGCTGCGAGCGTGCCGCACTTAAAACCACCGGTAATTCAGCGGGGGTTTCAACTTCTTCGAGGTATTTAAATTTCCAGTTCTTTAATTGGGCCCGGTAACTGAGATCGAGATCTTCCGTAAGGGTGTCGCCTTCCCAGTTTCCTGCATCGAGAATGCAGGACTTACGCCAAATACCTGCGGTACCATTGAAATTTATAAAGTGTCCCTTGCTGTTCCTTCCAACCTGTTCAAGGGTAAAGTGAGCATCAAGGGCAAAGGCCTGTACTTTGGTTAGCAAGGAGTACTCCCTGTTGATGTGGCCCCAGCGAGTCTGGACAACACCGATCTCCGGATCTTTAAAATAGGGGACTGTTCGTATAAGCCAGTCAGGATTTGGCAGGAAATCCGCATCAAAGATGGCTATGAATTCCCCTTTAGCGGTCTTTAATCCCTCTTTCAACGCCCCGGCCTTAAAGCCTTTTCTATCCTCGCGAAGCACATGTTTAATATCTAACCCAACGGCCTGCAATCGCTGGATGTGCCCGGCCGTTGATTCAAGGGATTCGTCGGTTGAATCATCAAGAACCTGTATTTCAAGTCGCTCTCTGGGGTATTCCATCTTTGCGATATTCTCCAGCAGCCTGTCCATAACATAGAGTTCGTTATACACCGGTAATTGAATGGTCACCATGGGAACCTCTTCCGGTTTTGACAGGTCGAATTTAGGAGATTTTGATTGTTTTCCTTTTGAGCGCAGATAATTTATCAGCAGATTGAGCTGGGCTAGGGCATATAAAAATATGAGAATTAATGCCAGGGAATAGATAAAGATTACGATCGTTTCAACTATCATGACTTCAGGCCGTATTTAAAGATCCACCCAAGAATTTTTATGCCTGCTAATATACTACCTTTTATGGTTCCCGAAACCTTTGATTCACCGATCCGCTTTTTATAACTGACTGGTATTTCCTGATATCGCAGCTTTTGTTTCAAAGCCTTGAGTTGCATTTCAACAGTCCAGCCATACGTTTTATCCTCCATCTCCAGGTCGAGCAGTTTCCGGTATTTGATCGCCCTGAATGGACCCAGGTCTGTAAATGTCGATTTGAAGAACAAGCGCATAAGCCATGTTGCCAGCCAGTTTCCAAAAACCTGCTGAGGCGTCATAGAACCGGACGCTCTTAATTCCTTGATCCGCGCACCGACTACAAAGTCGGTGTCATCATCCAGAATGGGCTTTACCAATTGCTTTAATTCCTCAGGGTAATCGCTGTAATCCCCGTCGAGAAAAACAATGATATCCGGTTGAGAATCCTGACTGGCTATATAATCCATGCCTTTTAAACAGGCATAGCCATACCCTTTATTCGGTTCGCTGAGAACTGTTGCTCCGGCCTGCCGGGCACGTTCTGAAGTCTGGTCGCTAGAATTGTTGTTCACTACAATGATCTCATCAACCATTGCCGGTATTTCACGGATTACCAGTCCGATGGAATCTTCTTCGTTATAAGCTGGAATGATAACCTTTATCCCTGACATGCAATCGCTCTAAAAGTTAAAAATATAAAATGTATACTGAAGGTTTCTTTTATCCATTCATTCTAACTAATACAAAGAAATCGAGCCCAGTAATCGCTTCTTTAATCATTTGAATTCTGATTCACCAGGGCCATTAAATCAACATCGTTTCCCAAAAGAACGTCATGTGAGTTAATTCGTCCATTCATAGTATCGTTTTCAAGTTTCAGCACACTTCTCGGGCAAACGGCTGCGCAGATCCCGCATCCAACGCAACTTGAACGCACTATATTTGCACCTTTTTGAGCGTAGGCACGAACATCTATTCCCATTTCGCAATAGGTGGAACAATTTCCACAGCTTATGCACTGCCCACCGTTGGTGGTTATCCTGAATTTTGAGAACAGCCTTTGTTGGAATCCGAGAATGGCTGCCATGGGACACCCAAACCGGCACCAGACCCGGCTGCCGAAAATAGGATAAAAGCCAGTGCCGATCACACCTGAAAAAATTGAACCGATAAGAAAGCCATAAGTGCTTCTCAAGCTTTCGGCTTCAAAAAGAAATATCTTATCAGTACCACCAAATTTATACAGAAGGATCAGCCCTATAATAAGGACGAAATAACCGATTGCACCATAACGGGCATCTTTCTCCAGTTCATGTCGTTTGAAAACCATGCTAAGTACAAAGATCAGGGTCAGGAAAAGAGCAACCAGTAACAGGAACATATCCCGTGTTAACCAGTATTTGTCCGGATCGTAGCCTAAATAGGTAAAGATCACGGCGGTTGTCATGAGTACCACGAAAACCAAAACGCTGTGAATTACCCAGCGCTCTACCCGCCAGGCGAACAGCCGCTTATCACTGAGTTGCCTGAACGGATCACCTACGGTCTCTGCCAGTCCGCCACAACCACAGACCCAGGAACAGTACCAGCGTTTGCCATACTTGTAAGTAAGAATAGGGGTGATGATAAAAATTGATATAATTCCAAAGATCAGTAAGGCCAAACCGAAGTCCCCTGCATTGATGAACCCATCAATACGGTATTGCTCGAAGTTATAATAGTTGAGTGGCCAGATATTTTTCAAGTCGGAATAAGGCAGGTAAAAGCTATCAGAATTCAGTCGGGCCATGAACTCCGGAATAAGAAATGCGAAGCCTAATTGAAAGAACATTACAGAAATAGTCCTGATCTGCTGATAGCGATTATGCTTGTATTTCAGTATGAACTTGTAACCGAAAATCAGAATGGCCACCGTATACAGAGTGCCGTAAACAAACCATTGGCTTGCCGGATTACCATTGAGCAATTTACTCAATGGATCGAAAAGAGATACCAATCCCGTATTGGGATTGCCGCCGGTTCCCAGCCCCAGTAAATGCGGATAAAAATAAAGCACGATATAAAATCCGGTTACGAGAACACCGGTAATCCAGCCTAAAAGGCCTTTTGATGATATGGATTTGAACCAAACACCATCGTTTTTGATGCCTTCGGACTTATTCAGATATAATTCATTGGCATAAACAATAGTTCCCAGCGAGATCAGTATAAGGGCGATTACCAAAGAAAGACCGGTATTTTCAAGTCCGGTATTCAAAAGTGCCAGAACCATAATCATCAGTCCTGACAGGCCGAGAATAAGAGCGATCTTTTGTTTTAATGATAGTCCGGGAAGGTCCGGATTAGCCAATGATAAACTATGATTGGTTTGGTCGGTCATGCTTAATCAAATTGAAATTGTTTCGAAAAGGCCTGTTTAATCTCGGTTTCATACTGGCTATAGAATTCCGGGTCGAAATTCGCTTCCGAAAGGTTTTTTATCACATATTCTACTTTACGTTCTTCATTCAGCCAACGGTTGAAAACCTCATGTCGCATGCGAATTCCGAAGGTGTTTATGCCTAAGAATGTATCGGTTTCCTCATCGAAGCATATGGTAATGCATTTGGTGTCATCCTCGTGTTTCCAATGGAAATGGCTCTCGCCTTCGCGAGGTTTTGAAAATACCCAGCCGTAGGTCTGGTATTCGATATCGAAGAATTTGGCTGAGTTAAACCAGTGGCCCGGTTTATATTCTATTTTGTTTCCGCAGATGGTCTGGGCGACGGTTTCACCCATCATCCGGCCCGTATACCAAACAGCTTCAACATTCCTCCTGTTTCCGATGGCCTCTCTTTGCTCTGCGCAATCACCTATAGCATATACATCCGGAGCATTGGTTTCCAGGAAACGATTGACTAATACGCCACGG
>JABDPL010000237.1 GCA_013042825.1 Flavobacteriaceae bacterium
GTCTCGCCATCTAAACAAACTACAGCTGCATCTGCCTTTATCGTGCCTGCATCTGCCTTACACTCCTCAGCATCTACTTTCACAGGTGCTCCGGTTACATCCAAAGATGCACAGATAGCTCCGCCGCCCGGTACTATTAGTCCGAACACGTCCACGCCTGTGGTTACACCTAAATCAACAATACCTAAATCCAGTGTAGTCGGATCATATACCAGGGTGTGGATGGTGTAGTCACCAGCCTCAGTCACTTCAAATGAAGGATCCGGACCGGCATTGACAATAACAAGGTCTCCGCCCTGGGTCAATACGTATAACACGCTGTATCCATCCGGTACATTGATATCACCATTTGGTGTTGCTGAAAGGGTAGCTACACCATTCTCCAGGGTCACTGATGACTCATCTGCAGTCAGGGTTCCGGCATCAGGTGCCTCTACCGTAATTGGGGCGCCTGGTACATCAAGTGATGCACAGATATCACCGCCTCCGGGGATGATCAATCCGAATACGTCTACTCCTGTGGTTACGCCAAGCTCAACAATTGTCAGATCCAATGTGGCCGGGTCATAAACCAAAGTGTGGATCGTATAGTTGCCGCCTTCGGTTACGGTGAACGATGGCTCAGGACCAGCATTAACAATAACCAGGTCTGCACCTTTGGTCAATACATATAAAGTACTATATCCTGACGGTACAACACTGTCTCCGGTTGGTGTAGCCGATATAGTGGTCTCGCCATCTAAACAAACTACAGCTGCATCTGCCTTTATCGTGCCTGCATCTGCTTTACACTCCTCGGCTTCATTAAAGGTTACCTTGAACGATGCACCGGCAACGTCAAGATCAGCACAAATCGATCCTCCTCCGGGAACTATCAATCCGTAAACATCAACACCTGTTGTAACGCCAAACTCCACGATATTCAGATCGAGAGTATTTGGATCATAAACCAGGGTATGAATCGTGTAAATGGCATATTCTGTTACTTCGAAAACAGGATCACTGTTAACCGCCTGTATAACAAGATCTGTTCCCTGTGTAAGTACATAGAGAATGTTAAATCCCTCCGGTACGTTAGGTTTTGCCTTGTGAGTTGCGGAAAGAACAGCCACCTGATTCGTGGTGCTTATTGATGACTCCTCAGCAAACAAACTTCCAGCCTGTGCTTTACATAGATCCTGTTCGAGAATCAGTGCTTCTGCCGTATCAAAAGAATCAGCTTCCGAGAACAGGTTTATTGCAGTAGAATTTAATGATAATCTGTTGTTTACAGCTGCGTTAAGCTATAAGCCAAACAACATTATCATCAACAATATAAAAGATCGAATGGGGCGTCTTAAGGGTAGTTTTTGTTTCATGAATTAATTTGTTTAACTATTTTAAATTAAAGTTAAACAAGTCTATTTTCAGGGCCCTGAAACCACATTTTAAACTTTTGTTAAAAGTTGATCAACTGCACTAATCGCGTATTAACGGCATGGTTGAACACCTCAATAATCCCTCTTGTTTTGCGATTTCGGCATAGGGTACCTCCTCGACGATGAAGTCATTTGACCTTAGCCAGTTATTGAGACGTGTGAAGTTTCTTTCCGATATGATAACCTCTTCAGAAATGGAGAAAACGTTGCAGCACATATTGTACATCTCTTCTTTATCTATCTCGAAGATATTTTCTCTTCCGAAAAAATCTATCAGCCATTTATATTCGCTTTCCACCAGAAATCCATTCTTATGGATTATAGCCTTTCCTTTTCCAAGCGGTTGAAAGCAGCAATCCAGATGAAGCGCATTCTCTTTCGGATCGGTATTTGATTTACGGAGGTCGAACGACTTTACTTTTTTCTTTGGAAATATGTCCTGCATGATGTTAACAGCGGCCTTATTAGTTCTTGCCGTAATCAAATCTGCGTAATCATCGCCCCGGTACGTCCCGATGAAGATATACTCATTCCATGGCATAACGTCCCCGCCTTCTACATGACATTCCACAGGCAGAGTTATTCGGTTTTCATCAGGTATCATATTCCACACATAACGAATCGCCTCGATTTCCATATCCCGGTTTGGCAGTATATTTGATTTGATGATCTTATCATCAACCACAAAAGCGATATCCCTGGCGAATATCTGGTTGATGTTTTCAAGAATATTTGGCCGGAAGACAGCCACTTTGTGCTTATTGAAGACCTTAGCCACCGCATCCATTTCCGCTATCATATCATCTTCAAGCGGATAGGTTCCGGCTAATACATGTTGAATACTTTTAGGATCGTAACATTCCTCCACCTTTGGTGTTGGGCCATTATCTCTGGCGGTTCCGAGGACAACAGCTCGCAATCGTGAAGTCTCGTTTTGAATGTTAAGTTTCAATAGTGATGCTGTTCATGATCAAACGGGAAATAACAACCAGACATAAGAGAGTAATATCACAGGCTTAAGAACGTTCGCTAATCGATTTGAATGCGCGGTAATTCTCACCTATATAGATTTGTCTCGGACGGCCAATAGGTTCCTTCCTGTGACGCATTTCTTTCCATTGAGCAATCCAGCCCGGCAATCTACCCATGGCGAACATTACTGTAAACATTTCGATAGGAATTCCCATAGCCCTGTAAATTATTCCAGAGTAAAAATCTACATTGGGATACAATCGTCTTTCAACAAAATACTCATCCCGCAGAGCTTCTTTTTCCAGGCCTTTGGCGATTTCCAGGATAGGATCTTCAATACCCAGGTCGTTCAACACCTCATCTGCAGCCGATTTTATGATTCGTGCCCGTGGATCGAAGTTCTTGTAGACCCGGTGACCAAAGCCCATAAGCCTGAATGGATCATTTTTATCCTTTGCCTTAGCCATATATTTTTTGGTGTCCCCACCGTCGGCCATGATACCTTCAAGCATCTCGATTACGGCCTGGTTCGCACCACCATGAAGTGGTCCCCACAAAGCAGATATTCCAGCAGAAAGGGAGGCAAATAAACCAGCATAGGAGGATCCGACAATTCTCACGGTCGAAGTCGAACAGTTCTGCTCGTGATCAGCATGTAAGATAAGTAACTTGTCCAGCGCGTTTACGATTATCGGATTATGAACATATTCCTCGTTCGGCTTCTTGAACATCATCTTCAACAGGTTCTCAACATAACCCAGCGATGTGTCACCATAATCCAGCGGCAAACCCTGCTTTTTACGCATGGTCCAGGCAACCAGAACTGGGAATTTACCCAAAATTCTAACTGTTGAATTGTACATGGCCTCTTTTGAAGAAGCATCAACAGAGGATGGATTAAAGGCAGTTAAGGCGCTGGTAAGCGATGACAAAACACCCATGGGATGCGCAGATTTAGGAAAGGCATCCAATATCTTCTTGACATCATCATCTACAACAGCATGCGACGTGATGTCGGCATTAAATTTATCGAGTTGTTCCTGGTTAGGCAGGTCACCGTATATCAATAGATAGGCGACTTCTAAGAAATCGGCTTTTTCGGCTAACTCCTCAATCGCGTAACCCCGATATCTCAGTATACCCTGCTCACCATCAAGATAGGTGATTCCACTTTCACAAGCGCCCGTGTTCTTAAAACCGGGATCGATGGTAATCGCGCCGCCGGTAGCGGAACGCAGTGATTTTATATCGATTCCAATCTCATCTTCGGTGCCTTTGATCAAAGGAAATTCAATTTTTTGACCATTAAATTCAAGTGTAGCCTTATCTGCCATTTATCAAAAGTTTTTTCTTTAATTGTACGAGCTTAAAGGTACGAAATTAGTCAGCACAAGTAAAGACAGCTCCAAAAGGAATTATCGATCTCAGCATAACGATTCCCGATCGCCTGCATCGCTTTAATTACAGAAATTCTATTCGCCGGTACCGAACGATCTAAAGATCGATTTTAAAGGCTTTTTCCCCGGGGTAATAGGCAACGCCTCCTAAATTTTCTTCTATTCTGAGCAGTTGGTTATACTTCGCCATACGATCGCTTCGGGATGCTGAACCGGTTTTGATTTGTCCGGTATTCAGGGCTACTGCCAGATCAGCAATTGTATTATCTTCAGTTTCGCCAGACCGGTGTGACATCACAGTAGTATACCCGGCATTATGCGCCATATTAACGGCTGCGATAGTTTCAGAAAGTGTTCCTATTTGGTTTACCTTGATCAATATAGAATTTGCAATTCCGTTATCGATTCCTTTTGATAAACGTTCAACATTTGTGACAAAAAGATCATCTCCCACCAACTGAACCTTATCTCCTATTTTTTCCGTCAGATATTTCCATCCGTCCCAGTCATTCTCATCCATACCGTCTTCCACTGAAATAATGGGATACTTTTCGCAGAGCTGGGCCAGATAATCAGCCTGCTCTTTACTATTGCGTACTTCGCCTTTTTCTCCTTCAAATTTAGTATAGTCGTATTTACCATCAACATAGAATTCTGCAGCTGCGCAATCGAGGGCGATCATAACTTCATCACCGAATTTATATCCCGCCGCTTCAACTGCCTTTGCAATGGTTTCTATAGCGTCTTCTGTACCCTCCAGGGCCGGAGCAAATCCGCCTTCATCGCCTACAGCCGTGCTGAGATCCCTTTCATGAAGTACTTTCTTCAACTGATGGAAAACCTCTGTTCCAATTCGAAGGGCGTGAGTGAAATCCTTAGCTTTAACAGGCATGATCATAAACTCCTGGAAAGCAATAGGTGCATCACTATGCGATCCTCCATTGATTATATTCATCATTGGAACCGGCAGAGTATGTCCGGACACGCCACCGACATAGCGGTAAAGCGGCAGATCCAATTCATTAGCTGCAGCTTTTGCAACAGCCAGGGATACCCCCAGTATTGCATTTGCACCTAGAACCGATTTGTTTGGTGTACCATCGATTTCACACATGAGTTTATCGATAGCATTCTGGTCAAAAACCGATATCCCGGTCAGTTCTCTTGCAATGACAGAATTTACATTTTCAACTGCTTTCATTACACCCTTACCCATGTATGAATTTCCGCCATCCCGCAACTCAACTGCTTCGTGTTCACCGGTAGAAGCTCCGGAGGGCACTGCAGCACGTCCGATAATTCCATTTTCGGTAAATACATCAACCTCAACTGTTGGATTTCCTCTTGAATCGAAAATCTGTCGTGCGTGTATGTCTATAATAATACTCATTGTAAAGATTTTAAAATTGGTTAGACTACGAAATTAAGAAATAGAAACCTCTAAACCGGTTTAATTGCATAAAATCAACTGCAATTCATAAAGCCATTTCAGCCGTCTTGGATACAGGTTTCAGACCGTTGCTTTTTTTGTTTTTGATGCTTTGATATTCTCGATGAACTGATCGAATAAATAGCTCGAATCGTGCGGCCCCGGACTAGCCTCAGGGTGATATTGAACCGAGAAACAATTCTTCGATTTCAATCGCATACCCGCCAGGGTTTGATCGTTCAGGTGAATATGTGTTATCTCTACATCCGGATTTGCCTCACAGGATTCCCGATTTACAGCGAATCCGTGATTTTGCGAAGTGATCTCCCCTTTACCGGAAACCAAATTAATTACCGGGTGATTGATACCGCGGTGACCGTTGTGCATTTTAAAGGTCGAGATTCCGTTGGCGAGAGCGATGACCTGGTGGCCCAGGCAAATGCCGAACAATGGCAGGTCTCTCGTAATGATCTCTTTCGCCAGGATCTGGGCTTCTTTCAACGGTTCGGGATCTCCGGGGCCGTTAGACAGGAAATAACCATCCGGATTCCAAAGGCTCATCTCTTCAAAAGTGGCATTATATGGAAACACCTTTACATAGCAGTCACGCTTAGCAAGGTTGCGGAGGATATTCTTTTTAATACCAATATCTAAAGCAGCTATTTTATATGTCGCGTTTTCGTCTCCGAAAAAGTAAGGTTCTTTTGTCGACACCTTCGAAGCCAGTTCAAGGCCTTTCATGTCAGGAACTTTTGCTAATTCAGACTTCAACGCATCTATATCATCGGTCTCTGTTGAGATTACCGCATTCATCGCTCCTTTATCCCTTATATAACTTACAAGTGCCCGAGTGTCAACGTCGGATATAGCAATAAGGTTATTTTCCTCAAAGAAATTTTCAAGGGATCCATCAGCCCCGGGCCTGGAGTAATTATAACTGAAGTTCCTGCAGATCAGTCCTGCGATTTTTATCGAATCCGATTCGACCTCTTCGTTTTTTACACCATAATTGCCAATATGGGCATTAGTTGTGATCATCAGTTGACCAAAATATGACGGATCGGTAAATACTTCCTGATATCCAGTCATGCCGGTATTAAAACAGATCTCTCCAAAGGCCTTGCCTTCTACGCCTACAGCTTTTCCATAAAAAATGGTCCCATCTGCCAAAAGGACCAAAGCTTTTTTTCTTGATATATATTTCATGTATTGTCTTGAAAAGTTTTACAAAATTAATCTTTCCTTACGAATCCCTTCAAAAAAAAGGAGTCATTTAATCAACTCCTTTTTAACATTTGTTTATTCTGAGACTTTTTGCGTTCAAAAACTGATATCAAAGATTCCTGAGATATTTGAATATCTTCTTTAAATCTTCATCTTTTTTATAGGACAAACGTTTTTCCTTAGCATACTTTTCCAGTTTTTCAGCCCTATCTGGCGGAAGTACTGTGCGCAATCCCGACTTCTTCAATTTGAACGGAATCATACCGCCATTCTTCAGCAGAAAATAATTGCTTTTCAATCGAATCTTGTTTCTGCTTCGATTAAGCATGGGATTTGGCGATCCGGTTGACACATCGGAATAATAATTCTTCAACAAGCTCAAGTCTTCGCTTTCCGCTACAACTTCATACACCTTGTTCTTTCCAGCCTTTGACGAGTACATACTCACGAAAGCCCGGTCATTCACAACAATCCTATCAATCCCCTTAAAATCATATACGAAGGTCGAATCGTTATCCATTTCAGAGATAAACTTTTCCTCGTCTACATGGAAATTTATGTTGTTGATGACCAGTCGTTCTGCTCCAATATGCAGCACGCCCTTATTATTCCAACTCTCAAATAGAAGAAAACTCCCATCTGTTGGGACCTTTCCGAACCTGATATCATCAAACTGATAAAAAACGCCTTCGATCTTATTCCAATCGAGGGTGTTGGCCAATACCTGTGATTCATTTACGCCCCTCAATCCGAGATTGTTGGTTGGAGCTCCGAATATAGCTGAGTCTTCCTGGGCATACATAAAAATAGGAGACAAGAGAACAGCTGATAAAAAACATAGAAATCTCATAGGGTCATTTTTTTAAATTTAGTCATTTTTACTGCAAAAAAAAAGGCTAATCACTTAGCCTTTCTCCTTATATCGCATCTGAATATTCCAAAATCTTCCTAACGTCCTCCTCCTTTTTAAAGGACAAACGATTTCGCTTGGCATATTCAATTACATCATCAGAAATGTCCGGACGGTCTTTGAGCAATTTCATGATCTTCCCCTTGCTCAATCTGAAATACCTGATGCGCCCATCCTGCCTGATAAAATAGTTCTCTTTTTTGATATACCTGTCACGAGCCCTGTTCAACATGGGGTTTGCAGAGCCTTCCAAAAATTCCAGCTTGAATCCTTTAAGTACCTGAAAATCCTTTCCATCATAAATCACTTCATAAACCTTGTTATCATCATCCCAATAATAATTGCGATATGCCTTCTTATTGATTTCGAACTTATCTATGTTATTGAAGTTGAAAGTAAACAGTGAATCTTTCGATATTTGGGATTCAAAGGTATAACGCTGAAGGTTCAGGTTTATATTGCGCAGCAGGAAGCGCTGATTGTCCTTCATATGTATAATGGCCGTATTATCCCAGTCTTCAAAGAGGTAAACGGAACCTTCAACCTCACGTGCCGGGTTTACAAACAGGGCGGATGAACCTTGAGCCCGCAAGTCGCCGGTGCTGGCAGCATTAAGGGCTGTATTGTTGTTTTGAACAAAGGCTTCGTTGCTTTGGGCAATTGCAAGAACACTAAATAAGGAAAGCCCGATTAAAACTATCTTTTTCATCATTTATAGAATTTTTTTTTTGAGTCCGAGCAAATGTAAGAAATAAAAGAAAAAAAGGTAAATCACTTGAGCGATTTACCTTGTATTTCAGCGTTAAAATATTCTTAAACTTTATTCCTCCTCGGTCGATGCAGTCGTTGGAACCGGTGGTGTTGTCTGCTTACCGCCTCGTCGACTTCTTCGCGTAGTTTTCTTCTTCTTCTCTCCAGCCGTATAAGTATTGTTATAATCGACTAATTCAATCATGGCCATCTCCGCATTGTCACCTAACCTGTTACCGAGTTTAATTATGCGTGTGTATCCACCGGGACGATCGCCAACTTTAGTAGCGACATCCCTGAATAATTCGGTTACGGCTGCTTTTTGACGCAATCTGCTGAAGACGACTCTCCTGTTATGCGTAGTGTCTTCTTTTGATTTTGTAACCAAAGGCTCCACAAATTGTTTGAGCGCTTTTGCTTTGGCCAGGGTCGTGTTTATTCTTTTATGCTCTATAAGCGAACAGGCCATATTGGCTAGCATCGACTTACGATGTGCCGCTTTCCTGCCTAAATGGTTTATTTTCTTTCCGTGTCTCATGTCTTAAACATTATCAACTCCCTAAAAAGAGTTAATCTTTATCCAGTTTATACTTGCTCAGGTCCATTCCGAAACTAAGGCCTTTAACATTTACCAGTTCTTCAAGCTCCGTAAGCGACTTCTTTCCGAAATTCCTGAACTTCATCAAATCGTTCTTGTTAAATGAAACCAGGTCCCCAAGAGTATCAACCTCTGCAGCCTTCAAACAGTTCAGTGCCCTCACCGATAAGTCCATGTCAACCAGTTTGGTTTTGAGCAACTGACGCATGTGAAGTGATTCTTCATCATAGGTCTCGGTCTGAGCTATCTCATCTGCTTCCAGCGTAATACGTTCATCTGAGAACAGCATAAAGTGATGGATCAGAATTTTGGCCGCCTCTGTAAGTGCATCTTGCGGATTAATAGATCCATCGGTAACAATCTCGAAAACAAGTTTCTCAAAATCGGTCTTTTGTTCAACACGATAATTTTCAACGCTATATTTTACATTCTTGATCGGTGTATAGATAGAGTCGGTGAAAATCGTTCCGATCGGTGCCGATGCTTTTTTGTTCTCTTCTGCTGGAACATATCCACGGCCCTTTTCAATCGTAATCTCCATGTTGATAGTAACCTTTGGGTCAAGGTTGCAGATAACAAGGTCTGAATTAAGGATTTGGAATCCGGAGATGAACTTTTGAAAATCACCTGCGGTTATCTGTTCCTGTCCTGAAATCGAAATTGACACAGATTCGTTATCGATCTCGTCAATTTGTCTTTTCAGCCTGATTTGTTTCAGGTTAAGGATGATCTCAGTAACGTCTTCCACAACTCCTGCAATGGTAGAGAACTCGTGCTCAACCCCTTCAATTCTAACTGATGTAATTGCAAAACCTTCCAGGGACGAGAGCAAAACTCGTCTCAGGGCGTTTCCAACGGTCAAACCGTAACCAGGCTCCAAAGGACGGAATTCAAACCTTCCTTCGAAATCTGTGGAATCGATCATAATGACTTTATCGGGCTTCTGAAAATTTAAAATTGCCATATTGCTAGTTGTATCAGTTATTATTTAGAATATAATTCGACAATGAATTGCTCATTGATGTTCTCCGGAATCTGAATTCGGGCTGGAACGGAGACATAGGTGCCTTCCATAGTTTCATTGTTCCAGGTTATCCATTCATAGATATGTGAAGAAGCCTCCAATGAACTATTTATAGCTTGCAGACTTTTCGATTTCTCCCTGACACCAACAACATCACCAGCTTTGAGCTGGTAAGATGGAATATTTACAACACTTCCATTCACGGCGATGTGTCTATGAGAAACCAATTGACGTGCGCCTCGTCTTGAGGGTGCAATTCCCATGCGGAATACAACATTGTCAAGCCTAGACTCGCATAATTGCAAAAGCACCTCACCGGTTATACCGGGGGACGAGGTAGCCTTCTTAAACAAATTCCTGAACTGACGTTCAAGGATTCCGTAAGTATATTTCGCTTTTTGTTTTTCCTGGAGCTGAATAGCATATTCAGACTTTTTCCCACGGCGACGGTTGTTGCCGTGCTGCCCCGGGGGATAATTCCTTTTATCAAAAGATTTATCCTCTCCGAAGATGGGCTCGCCAAATTTCCTGGCGATTTTAGTTTTAGGACCAGTATATCTTGCCATTTTTATAAAATTGATTTGTTGGGAGCAGTTATGAATTCAGGTCTTAAAATTTATCCTTCGATAACTGGCAATCTCCCTATTATACCTTGTGTTATACTCTTCTGCGTTTTGGAGGCCTGCATCCATTGTGAGGAAGTGGCGTAACATCGATGATCTCCGTAACCTCAATTCCACCATTGTGGATCGATCGGATTGCCGATTCACGACCATTTCCGGGGCCTTTCACATACACCTTCACTTTCTTTAATCCTGCCTCTTTAGCAACATTAACCGCATCTTCTGCAGCGAGCTGGGCAGCGTAAGGTGTGTTCTTCTTAGATCCTCTGAATCCCATTTTACCTGCTGAAGACCATGAGATAACATCGCCCCTTTTATTGGTTAATGAGATTATGATATTGTTAAAGGAGGCAGTAATATGTGCCTCTCCAACAGACTCAACGATCACCTTTCGTTTTTTCGAACTTGACTTTGCCATACGACTACGTATTATTTAGTGACTTTCTTCTTGTTAGCAACGGTTTTACGTTTACCCTTACGTGTTCTCGAATTGTTCTTGGTTCTCTGACCACGTAATGGCAGGCCTGACCTGTGGCGAATACCACGGTAGCAACCGATGTCCATTAGTCTTTTGATGTTTAGCTGAGTTTCAGAACGTAATTCGCCTTCAATGGTATAAATACCAACAGCCTCACGTATCCTGCTGATCTCATCGTCGTTCCACTCTGAAACCTTGGTGTTTTCATCCACCTTGGCCGCTGCTAAAATCTCCTGTGCCCTGCTATTTCCTACTCCGTAGATATAGGTTAATGCAATGACGCCGCGTTTGTGATTCGGAATATCAACTCCTGCAATTCTTGCCATAGTTATCCTTGTCTTTGTTTGAATCTTGGATTCTTCTTGTTAATGACGTAAAGTCTTCCTTTTCTGCGCACGATCTTGCAATCTGCACTTCTTTTTTTTATTGATGCTCTTACTTTCATCAGTTCTGCTTTTATACTCGTGTTATCAGTATCTATATGTAATTCGTGCCTTGGTTAAATCATACGGACTCATTTCCAGTTTAACCTTATCACCTGGCAAAAGTTTGATATAATGCATACGCATTTTTCCCGAGATATGAGCCGTTACTATATGCCCGTTTTCAAGTTCAACCCTGAACATGGCATTTGATAAGGCCTCTATTATGGTTCCATCTTGTTCTATCGCCGGTTGTTTTGCCATAATTTATGCTATTGATTTTCTGTTTTTCCCGGTTTTCATAAGTCCGTCGTAGTGCTTGTTGAGCAGATAGGAATTCACCTGTTGCATAGTATCTATCGCCACACCCACCATGATGAGCAGCGAGGTTCCACCGAAGAAGATCGCCCAATTCTGCTGAACATTGATCAACTTAACTATGAATGCAGGGAATATAGCGATCAACGCCAGGAATATTGATCCGGGCAAGGTTATCTGCGACATGATCTTATCAAGATATTCCGAGGTCTCGGTACCCGGCCGTATTCCCGGAATAAAACCGCCACTGCGCTTCAGGTCATCGGCTATCTTATTCGTTGGAACGGTAATAGCCGTGTAGAAATATGTGAATACGATCACCAGGATCGCGAACACCAGATTATACCAGAATCCGAAAATATTACCTCCGAATTCTGCCTGAAGGAACTGCCCTACTCCCGTATCTTTAAGCATATTGGTTCCACCGATCAATCCCGGGACGAACATTATGGCCTGGGCAAAGATAATCGGCATTACTCCGGAAGCATTCAGTTTTAATGGAATAAACTGACGTGCACCAAAAACATTTCGCTCATATCCGCCTGAGGCTGTTCGCCTGGCGTATTGCACAGCAATCCGCCTTACCGCCATTACCAGCATTACGCATGCGAGGATGATGATCATCCAAATCACGAGTTCTATAAGGATCATAATCAGCCCACCGTTCGATTCGGTCACTCGCGCCACGTATTCCTGAAGGAATGCTTGTGGTAAAGTCGCGATGATACCGACCATGATCAATAATGAAATT
>JABDPL010000245.1 GCA_013042825.1 Flavobacteriaceae bacterium
ATATGGATAATTTCCGGCCCCTGGAAGCGATCGCGGATCTCCTGAGCTCCCTGGAATACTTCTGCCCCATTGAAATCGTCATCTAAATTTGCGATGATTACGGCCAACCGGCCATCAGATGATACCAGTTTTCCGTTAACCATATGGTTTTCAGCTATCTGTGACCTTAATTCATCGATGTCGAAATTAGCCGATGAAAGATCATCGAGGAACCCTGACGTATCTATTCCCCAGTCTTCAGAACTGAGGCTTTGAACCGTTGACAGGCTCTTTATTTCATCCTTTAGAACAGATGGCAGCCCTTTCACAGCATCAGTCATTTCCATTACCTTGATAAGGGACTGTTTGTTATAAATGTCTTCAGCTTCAATGCCGAATAATATGGCAGATCTTTTATCAAAATGATCCTGAACCAGGTTAAACCCGGTAATAACCGGATCATCCTGGGGTAATTCCCCGTCAAAATTGTTTCTGACCTCCAATTTGGAAATACCCAACGCCATAAGCATTGAAATCACAAGTAAACAGACCAGGGTAAGTTTTGGCTTTGATAACAGGAAGATTAAAATCCGCATTCCGATTAAATTTTACTTGAAATTAATCACCTTCAGCAGATCAAACCCATGAGAATCGAGATCGGTCAAGCCCGAATTGATATTCGGTTATAGCCGGTTTATATTCGGTAAAACCTTGATTATTAATGAAGTAACGATTTTTTAATTCACGAGATGTGACCAATTGAAAAAACCTGTGTCATAATAATAGACGATCACCGCTAAAGCGTTGATGAAACATAAAGCAAGCACCACAGGATGGGCCTCTGAAAAGAAACATGAACGAAGCAAATGATCGAAAGGCTGGAGATAAAGCCTCAAGCAGAGAAAAATTTTAACCTACTTAAAGCCGCTCTGAACGAATTCGCTTTAATTCCTGCCATTACGACAAATCACCTTTTTTCCCCCTTTAGAGATTTGCCTAAATTAAACCGGATGTGGTTCCCTCACCACGGCCTGTTTAATATTTAAGACTATCGGGAAATACTTCTTACCCGGGCCGTGCATGATTCTCAGAATATTTCAAAAACATATTCTTGAGCAGTACCGTTTGATGCTGGCTGATGATTGTACGATTCCAGGCCGTCTTTAAGGGAATACTTCCATATTGATCCCATTTTATTCAAAACAGAACGCGAATCATAGCATTTGGTGTAATGCCCAATGATCTCTGGATGGTTTCGCTCAGAGCCTCATTTTCGATTCGGTAAAAATTATTAATTGAATTTTCCCTATTTAAAATATTCCAGACTGAAATTCCGACCTTTGCTTTGGTTTTCAAACCTAAATTGAAATTATACATTGCAGATAGATCCAAGCGCAGGTAATCATCAAGCTCGTCTTCATTTGTGGGTCCATAGTTTATGGTGTTATCTGTTATCTCCTCCCCTGGCAAAGGCCTTGTTGTTGGTCTTCCTGAGTGCCAATTCAAGCCGGCGGCCAACTGTAAATTTCTGATCTTAAAAGAAATTCCAGCTGTTAGCGCATGGGATATATCATAATTACTGCGGAATGCATTGGGTTGTAATTCCTTAAAGGTATAATCACTGTTCATAAAGCCGTAACTAATCCAGGAACTTATACCTTGAAACTGCTTTCTTATCAGGAGGTCCAGTCCTTTAACTAAATACGAACCCTTTGCCCTTGAAAATTCATATTGGTTCTGAAATCCCTGGCTTTGGGAAGTTATACCATCCACATCCTTATAATAGCCTACGGCATCGATAAGCCAGCCATCATTATCAAACGACAATCCCACCGATAATTGTTTAGATTGCAAAACAGGGATATCAGCATCATTCGAAAGCTGCCATCGTCTTTTTTCAATACCGAGAAAATCATTCTGAAAGTTGATCACCTGGGAGGTGATCTGATGTTTCATTTCACCCATAACCTCTAAGGTGAAATAATCCATGAATTGCTGGTTAAAACTGAATCGCGGTTCAACCAAAGATTTCCGAAATTTATCGATGTATGAATATCTTCCACCAATCTTAAACCGGGATTGACCATTATTCGATCGCCAATCCATTTGAAGGAAACCCGCATGAGTACGAACGACCTCAGAGACCAGAAGTCGAAATAGTGGTGTATCCACATCATCGAGATTGGTCACTTCTGTCTCAACGAAATGATATCCTCCTTTAAAGCTCATTTCAGGATTAACAACATGTACAGTGGAGATCTTGGTGCTGGTTTCGGAAACTTTATTTTCTTGCAGAAACCGTTGATCGTCAAGCACATTAACATTTATAGCCTGCAACTTATAATCTGTTTCGAAAATTTCCAGATCACTGATCCAATTTTCATTCCAGCGACGTCTGTAAGCCACCCCGCCTGCAATGCTGTTTTGCTCGACCGAACTTGTTCTGGAATCAATTAGCTGATCGATTTGAGCAGATTCATCGAACTTTAGTTCATTGGCTACCAATATGAAATTTACTCGCAGTTCATCTTTTTCACTTATCCTATAGAGCCATCTTAGGGAGGTATCGTAAAAATCGAAGGCCTCATCCGAATTTATAACACTCAATTGATTCGCGGCAAGCTCGGTATCTTGGGCTATCCGATCAAAAAACCGATTATAGGTTGGAGTTTCAATCCATTCACTTATCGACTTACGCGCAGCAAGCTGAAATGATGACGATTGTCCTAAAGGGATATCGGCAAATGCGTTGAAATCCACAAGATTAAGCCCTGCACTTAGCTTGAGTTTAGAATTTATTTCCGGACTGGTGAGCATGGAAATACTGCCTGAAACACCATCTGTCAGGCCAACATCTGTTCCATTTTTAGTCAGGATTACCTTATCTGTGATCTGTGGGTTATACATCGATATCAAACCAAAGAAATGACCACTTTGGTACATCTTAATACCATCCCAAAGAATTAAGTTCTGATCGTTTGTACCTCCCCTGATGTTTATATTTGAAACCGTTTCATTCACACTCATTATCCCAGGAAAGGATTGCACTGATTGGAGGACATCGGCATCGATCAGTCCCGGTAAAATAGAAAATTTAGGAATGTTTATAGAAAAATCACCACTGTTTAATTTATCTACTCCGGGAACGATATAGTTTGCGATGACCACTTCCTGCAATTCGTCGAAAAATGGAACCATAAATACATCATCGCAAGTTTGCCAGTTAAAGAACTGTGCACTCCTTTCAATTGTTCGATAACCGAGATGCCTTATTAATACTTCTTCCTCCCTCGAGTTCAGTGTTATTCGAAAGAAACCACTATCATCAGTAACCACTGAACTGGAAGGAGACTGGACCGTTGCAGCGGAAAGGGGTGTTAGATCATCTTTGTCCTTTATAAAACCACAAAGCACAAATTCATCCGGACTTTTAACCAGGGCGATTTTTTCCGATAACATCTCAAATACCAATCCGGTCTGAACTCTCAGATATTCGATGACTTCAGTTAAACTCAGATTATTCTTCGGTGGAGCGATTTTTACACCTTCAATGTTATCCAATGCATAGTTGAATTCCAGATTGTAATCCTTCTGCAGCTGTCTGAATATCCTGACCAATGGAACGCCTTCCTGCTGTTCCTGTGCACCGACCTCAAAGGAAAAGACCCCAGACAGGACAATTATAATCAAAAAGCTCTTAACGATTCTGATTCCCATGAATTTGAAGTATTGAACCATTCAATTCATAGGTAAGATCCATTGGGGTAGTGATTTCGATCAAAGCTTTTTCAAGGTCTTCATGTGTAAATATTCCGGTGAACAGCCTTTTGGTATTCACATCATGCAGGCTCAGATCTACTTCATACTGACGCTGGAGTTCTTCGAGAACCTGGTCGAGTGGTACAGCATTAAAACGGCTAAAATTTTCTATCCACGGGGGATTATTATCAATTGTTGAGCTTAAAACAAGTTGATCATCGCTTATACGAAGTGATCTTCCCGCCTTTAATTGCTGCTGAAGTGTATCAACCGAAACACTGACCAGTCCTTCAAAGCATTTAACTTCGAAATAGCCGGTCCTCTGCTTAACATTAAACTGGGTTCCAAGCACAGTAATCGAACCCGCGGGGGTGTTCACGGTAAATGTTTTTCCCTTGGCTACTTTAAAGAAGGCTTCTCCATTCAAATTCAGTGAGCGCTGCTTATCCCAGGTTTTCGAATTGTATTCTATTCTAGAGGAAGCATTCAATTGCACCTCAGAATTGTCTGGAAGCATCACCACTGTCTTTTCAGCGATCAGGGTCGAGACCTCCATATTTCCGGTATTGAAAAATGTAAAGAATATGCCGAGGCCAATGATAACGGCAGCCGCTACACGTATCCAAATCGGCATCTTTATAACTCGTCCTGATTTATCCTTCGACTTATAATTCTTTCTGAAGGTGTTAAAATCGGAAACGGAGCTATGATTTTCAGCCTTAAATGCCATTGCCGCTCTCAGGATCTCGAGGTTCCGGGCATAATCTTCCCGCTGCATGAACAATTCCAATTCGGAATCGCTCAGCTCATCATTCAACCATTTAAAGAGCAAGTCATCTTGTTCCATAAATCACCTAAGTTTAATACATAACAATCGAGATGAAAAAACTCCTGATCATTTTATATGAAAATTTTTTAGTTCCTGTTTCAATATTTTAAAAGCTGAATAAATCCTGTACTCAACAACTTTACGTGTAACGCCGAGAATATCGGCAATCTCCTGTTGTTTCTTACCTTCAACCTTATTCAATAAGAACGCCACCCGCTGTTCTTCAGTCAAATTTGAAAGCGCTTGTTGGTATTGTTTATAATACTCTTCACCCTGCATGATAAATTCCGGATTTTCATTCGTCACGGATTTTACAGGTTGAGATCTGTATTTAAGTACAACCTTTTCATGCTTAGCCTCGTTCAGCATCAGATTATTAGCTACAGTAAAGAGATAGGACCTTGCTTTAGCAGGTGAAATCGTTTTACAGTTATCCCATAATTTTATAAAGGCTTCCTGAACCTTATCAGCAGGACTAAATCGTCCTCCAAACTTATAATAAAGGAAATCATGCAGGTTTTTTGATTGCTGTGTGTAGATGCGTTCAAAAACCGATTCTGCGCAAATATTTTCGTTAACAGGTTCAGCCAATGGAGAGATTATTATCTAAATTTAATCTAAAAATATTATTTTTTTTCAGGAATAATGATTCTTCGGTTGTTCAATAAATAAATGCAATACGTTTTATACTTTAAATCCAAGAACATGAAAATTTCTTTTAACCTTATTTATCTGGTGATCTTCTCGATTAGCGTGTTAATGACATCCTGTCGTGATGAAGAGACAGAATTCATTCAGGCACCTGCTGAAGAAGCTCTGGTGGCTAACTCAGCCGTGGCCGACCTCATGCAACGCACAGCCACAAATGATGGCTCCTTCGATAATATTGTTGATGGTGCTAATTGTCTTAGCGTTGAATTCCCCTTTACCGTTATCGTCAATGGTTTGGAAATCACCATCAATTCCGAAGCTGACCTGGATACCATCGAAGACATTATCGATGAATTTGAAGATGATGAAGATTCAATAGAAATTAACTATCCAATTATCATCATAACAAGTGATTTTACTGAGGTTACGGTGAATAGCCAAGCGGAACTGGAGGATCTGGCAGATGATTGCAATGGTGAAAATGAAATTGATGAAGATATAGAATGTGTCGATTTTCAATATCCCATTACAGCTTCCATTTTTAATACCAATAACGAGCTTATTGAAACTTTAACAATAAGCAATGATGAGCAGATGTATGACTTTATCGACGATCTGGATGATGATATTATCGTTACAATCCAGTTTCCGATAACCGTCATTCTTTCCGATGGTACGTCCCAATCGATCGGAACGTTAAGCGAGCTCCAGGCAGTTATCCAGAATGCGGCCGATGATTGTGATGAAGATGACGATTTTGATTTTGATGATGATGACTGCAATAATTGCTCAACCGATTCACTATCCGACATCTTAACGGCATGTTCAGATTGGACTGTAGATAAACTGGAACGAAATGATCAGGATCTGGAAGATACTTATGTAGGATATGTGTTTAATTTTAATTCTGACGGAAGTATAACGGTTGATTATGCCGGGAATACATATCCAGGCAGCTGGTCAAGTTCGGGAACGGGAAACAATATCACCGTTTCGATCGATATTCCAGCATTGCCCGACTATAATGCGAATTGGTTACTTCATGAGAT
>JABDPL010000147.1 GCA_013042825.1 Flavobacteriaceae bacterium
GTTCGCTTCAACTCATAAGCGAGCGGATGCGAAACAGGACGGGTCATTATATGGGCCCGGAAATGCTTCAATCACAATTCGACGCTCTTGAAATACCCGATTATGGCTTGCATCTTGAGGTTACCGATAGCCCGGAGGCTCTGATCCCAAAAATACGATCCTGGCTCCAACAAACTCAATTGTCCCAGCTGGGAATTGTAGGCCTGGGCGTGATGGGCAGGAATTTAGCCCTTAATGCACTTAATCACCATGTTTCAGTTTCGGTTTATAACAGAAAAGTTGCGCAAGAAAACGACCTCCTCGATTCCTTTCTTTCAGATTGCCCGGATAAGAACGCTCAGGGATTTGATGAATTCGAGGGTTTTATCAAGTCTTTGGAACGCCCGAGAAAGATCGTTTTGATGATTAAAGCAGGTGAAGCCGTAGATGAGGTGATAGAACAATTATTAGAATTTTTAGAGCGGGGAGATATTCTTATCGATGGGGGAAATTCATTTTATCGGGATACCGAACGGCGATATGTACACCTGTTGCAAAAGGCTGTTCATTTTATTGGAATGGGAATATCCGGCGGGGCGGAAGGGGCTTTATATGGGCCATCAATGATGCCCGGCGGAGATAGGCATAGCTATGACCAGGTATATCCCATACTTTCTAAAATAGCGGCGATCGATCAACACGATCAACCCTGTTTAAATCTGATGGGTCCTGGTGGATCCGGCCACTTCGTTAAAATGATCCACAATGGTATCGAATATGCCGAAATGCAGTTGCTCTCTGAGATCTATGGATTGCTTAGGGTTGCTTATAACAATGAGCAGATCGCATCCATTTTTGATCGATGGTCGGCCTCAGGATCAGATTCCTTTCTTTTACAGATTTCGAGTAAGATCCTCTTGAAAACAGATAAAGCAGGCAAATACATTGTCGATCAGATTCTTGATGTAGCCGGCAGTAAAGGAACCGGGAATTGGGCAGCTCAGCAGGCGTTGGAATTGAATGTGCCCGGTGGCATGATCAATTCCGCAGTTGAATTCCGAATGTTATCAGGATTCAAGGACTCGCGGTTGCGCTATGCTGAAAATCTAAAAAGGCGATCGGATACACATGCGTTTTCCGATTTCGAACTTCTGCAGCAGGCCTATGATTCGGCCAGATTGATCAATCATCACCAGGGATTTGAAATACTGGCCGGGGCCTCGGCAAACCATAACTGGGACCTGGATTTATCGGAAATAGCAAGAATTTGGACTCAGGGTTGCATTATCCGCTCAGAGTTGATGAATGCGTTGGTTGATGTGTTCGCTAAAGACATCAGTATTTTAGATGATAAGGATATGTTCAAAAAAATAGCCCGATCGGAGGCTGCATTAAAAACTGTTATTCAGGCAGGATTTAGCAAAGATATCGCCATGCCCTGTTTTAGTAATGCGCTTAACTTCTGGCTGGCTATAACTTCTAAAAATCTAGCGACAAATCTCATCCAGGCCCAAAGGGATTTCTTTGGTAATCATGGCTATAAGCGCAGGGATTCAGAATCTGATAAACTTTTTAATACCGATTGGGAATAGTGTCTATGGATTATCAATTGCTGCTTGCCATACTGATTGGAATTATTGTACTCCTCGTCCTGATCCTGAGGTTCAAGCTTCAGGCGTTCATCGCCTTGCTGATCGCTGCAATCCTGGTTGGTGTGATTGCGGGTATGCCGCCTCTGGCAATAATTGAGAGTGTCAAGAGCGGTATGGGTAGCACCCTGGGTTTTGTAGCTGTTGTGGTGGGTTTAGGCGCCATGTTCGGAGCCATACTGGAACATTCGGGAGGTGCAGAGGCCTTGGCCAGCTATCTGCTGAAAAAATTCGGATCCTCTCAAACCTCGACCGCACTGACCCTTACGGGATTTTTTGTGGCAATCCCGGTATTTTTCGATGTCGGTTTTATCATTCTTGTTCCTTTGATCTATTCGTTGCAGAGAAAAACAGGGAAATCCCTGTTGCTATATGGTATTCCTTTGCTTGCAGGACTGGCTGTTACCCATGCTTTTATTCCACCTACTCCGGGCCCGGTGGCCGTGGCCGACATCCTGTCTGCCGATCTGGGTTGGGTCATAGTTCTGGGGTTTATTGCCGGACTACCGGCCGCCCTTATCAGCGGACCCTTGTTCGGTCGATATATCGCGAAACGAATTCATGTAAACGCTCCTGAGTTGATAGAAGCTAACGATCGCACAGAGGACTTTCCCGGGGTCGGGACCGTTCTCCTTATCATAGGTGTGCCTATAGTATTGATCGTGCTGAATACAATCTTGAACAGTCCGATTTTCGCTAATCTGGACCTCATTATTTTGGAAACAGTTCTTTGGGACGGGATTGATCTGAAAAGCTGGATCGGACTCATAGGCCATCCCTTCGTGGCTTTGATCATCGCCAACCTGGTTGCATGGTATGTACTTGGGGTCAGGCGGAAAACAGATCGATCAAAACTGCTGGATATAACAACACGGTCATTGGGTCCGGCCGGAATTATAATCCTATTGACCGGCGCGGGCGGAGCATTCAAACAAACCCTGATCGATACAGGATCCGGAGATATGATAGCCGGTTTGCTCGGTCAAAGCGGGATGAGTTTATTTCTGTTCGCTTTTATTCTCGCTGCACTTGTACGAATACTTCAGGGCTCGGCAACTGTGGCCATGATAACGGCAGCCGGGATCGTAGCGGCACTGTTAAATGAAATAAGCGAGATCGATAAGGCACTGCTGGTGATTGCGATCGCTGCAGGAGCATCTATTCTCTCCCATGTGAACGACAGCGGCTTCTGGCTTGTAAGCAAATATTTGGGATTGAACGAAAAGCAGACCTTCAGAAGTTGGACCGTCATGACCACCCTGCTATCGCTTACAGGTTTAGCCATGGTAGGCCTGATCAGTCTATTCGTTTAGCAATTCTTATACTTATCGTTCAATCCGATGCCTTGTTCGATCATCGGAATGATCTTTTCGAGACGCGTCTTTTTAGTTGTTTCCCGTTTTGCCGAGCTGATATATTCGCAATACTCGCGTTGCTTGTAGCCTGTTAATTTGGCGAAGGCCTCATAGATCTCGTTATGTTTATGAAAGATATCCTTGAGTTCACCAGGAACCAGGGTTTCTTTCTTCGTGCGATCCGGCTTAACCTCCAGTCCGGCTTTTTGGTTTTCTATGGCTTCATCAACATAAAGCCGGACCAAATCGGCTTTGATTTCCCCTTTTGATTTGAAGATCATCTGCCTCATGGCCTTTGTTTTTCCATCCTGGGCATTCCGCAGTAATTTATACTCGTCCTTCAGAAAAACACCATTAAAAAACCATATACCGAAATGATTCCTGAAGGCTCCAATCCCGCAGACATTCTTACCGTTTACCGTGTAGGTCGGGATGCTCCATTTAATGGTTTCCTGCATTTCTGTGCCTAACATTATATCGCGAAGCACGGTCAAAGCCTTGGTATATTTCTCATGCTTTTCAATATATTCTTCTACTGAACTGATTTTTTTCATGGTATCTAAATTACCATTTTCCTGCAAAATCCAGGTCGGAATCAGACTGCTCACGGTGAAATTCATATTTTAATCTATTGATCTGCCTTATATGGAGGTAGTCATGGGCCAGCCAGTTTTGAACATAATAGCCAGCATTCATACGGCCGATTTTTGGATGCTCAAAAAATAGGCCCCAGTCGGGATTATCTAACGATTTCAGCCAGTTCACAGACTGTTCGCGTTCATCGAGCAATTCTTTTAAGGTCAGTTTATAG
>JABDPL010000148.1 GCA_013042825.1 Flavobacteriaceae bacterium
GTGCTATACTGGAATACTTCGGACCAGGTGCCGAGTCACTATCCTGTACCGGTAAAGGAACCATATGTAATATGGGTGCTGAAATCGGAGCTACAACCTCTACTTTCGGTTATGATGATTCCATGGAAAGATATTTGAAAGCGACCGACAGAGAAGACGTGGCCGAAGCTGCAAATGCTATTCGTGAACACCTGACAGCAGATCCGGAGGTATATGCAAATCCGGAACAGTATTTTGATCAGATCATCGAGATCGATCTGAGCACACTCCTGCCTCATTTGAATGGGCCGTTTACACCTGACCTGGCGACTACGGTAGGGACTATGCATGATAAGGCAGTAAATAATGACTGGCCCTTAAAAGTAGAATGGGGCCTCATCGGTTCCTGCACGAACTCTTCATACGAGGATCTCTCTCGGGCCTCTTCAATTGCTCAGCAGGCACTGGATAAAAAATTGAAGACCAGGGCCGAATTCGGAATTAATCCGGGATCGGAACAGGTGCGATATACGGCTGAACGGGATGGTATTCTTCAGATCTTTGAAAAACTTGATGCAACCATATTTACAAACGCTTGTGGCCCTTGTATAGGGCAATGGGCCAGGTATGAAGATCCTGCAAATGCACCAAAGAATAGCATAGTACATTCTTTCAATAGAAATTTTGCTAAACGTGCCGACGGAAACCCCAATACCCATGCCTTTGTGGCGTCACCCGAATTGACAGCGGCAATTGCAATTGCAGGCCGTTTGGATTTTAATCCCATCACGGACAGTTTGATCAATGAAGATGGGAAAGAAGTGATGTTGGATGAGCCTACCGGCTGGGAATTACCACCAAAGGGATTTGACGTAAAGGATAATGGCTACCTGGAACCCTTAGCCGACGGCGGCGGTGTGGAAGTGAATGTTAGCCCTGACTCAAAACGCTTGCAGTTGCTTACGCCATTCGAGCCCATTGGAGATCAGATCACGGGAGCAAAACTACTGATAAAGGCATTCGGAAAATGTACGACAGACCATATCTCTATGGCAGGGCCCTGGCTGCGATACAGGGGGCATTTAGACAATATTTCGAATAATACACTTATCGGTGCCGTTAATGCTTATAATAAGAAAACGAATTTTGTCAAGAATCAGATCACAGGCGAATACGGCGGCGTACCTGATACGCAGCGGGCTTATAAAGCAGCAGGAATTCCAACTGTTGTTGTGGGTGATCATAATTACGGTGAAGGTTCATCTCGTGAGCATGCTGCCATGCAGCCCAGGCATCTGGGAGTGGTTGCGGTTATCGTAAAATCCTTTGCCAGGATTCATGAAACCAATCTGAAGAAACAAGGAATGCTGGCGCTGACATTTGTTAACGAAGGGGATTATGACCTGATCCAGGAGGATGACACCTTTAATTTTGTCGATCTTGACGGTTTCTCGGCAGGTAAACCGCTTACGATAGAAGTTGTTCACGCTGATGGAAGCAAGGATGTGATCTCTACCAATCACACCTACAATGAGGCCCAGATCGAATGGTTTAAAGCCGGATCGGCCTTAAACCTTATAAAGGCTCAGAATGCTTAAAATTCAATAATCATATTGGAATAATTGAAACTCCTGCTTTAAGCAGGAGTTTTTTTGTAAGAAACTCGACTTCTGATCGACCATACAAAAAACATTCACTGAAAATGAGTTCAATCTGGTATTTCGAAGAGGTTAATCTTTTTAAAATGTTATGTCCGCATAAGTTCAGGGCCTACAAAGATTCCCATAGTTTTGATGCCTACCGTAAGTCGGACTATATATATTTTGAAGACGATTCGGCAAACAAGATCTATCTGATAGAACAAGGCAAGGTAAAGATCGGTTATTACACCGAAGACGGACAGGAAGTGGTCAAAGCGATTCTCACCCGTGGTGAATTATTTGGAGAAAAAGCCATACTCGGTGAGATGAAGCGAACAGAATTTGCCCAGTCTATAGATAACAAGACATCGATTTGCCCTGTTGGTGTAAAGACCATGCACGACCTTATGCGGGATAATCAAAGTTTCAGTTTTAAAATATACAAGCTTATCGGCCTAAGGTTTAAAAAACTCGAAAGACGACTGCAGTTGTTGCTTTTCAAAGATGCTAAAACCAGGCTTTTAGAATTTCTCGAAGAACTTTGTCTCGATTTTGGGGATAATTGTGAGCATACCGGCGATCATATTATCAATCATCCCTATACTCAAAAGGATATTGCCTCACTTATCGGGGTATCACGGCCTACCCTGAATATTTTGCTCAATGAACTTCAGAAGGAACAAAAATTAAAATTCGGACGAAAACAAATAAGAATTTATCAAAAATCGGCTTAATGTTAGCTAGCTAACACTTTAAGATCTTTCCCGGTCATAATTTTGAGCATAAATAATTTAAATGTTCAATAGTTATGCTTAAGAAATTTTTATTACTCATGCTAGCAACGGGCTTCCTGTTTGCATGTTCCAACGATGATGATACGATGACTGCAGTAATACCCGATGCCGGCACTCTATCGGGAGGGTCATTTGTTTTTTGTGTTGACGGTATGCCCGACAATGTGAGCGGTATCAGCACAGATGCCAACGCCCTTGGCTCGAACAGCACCTTTGTTATTACTGATGATACTGGGGACATTCTCGGACTACCACCAACCCTGACCGATCTTGAAAGTGTTGATTTTGATGGTGCAGGAGCTGGGACCTGTCTTATCTGGTACCTCAGATTTGAAGATGGTTTGCAAGGCGCAGAGGTCGGGCTGAATGCAAATGATCTTCAGGGCAACTTCGACCTGTCTAATTCAATTGAAGTGGTAAGAAACGAACCTAACGGTGGCACTATAACAGGTGGTCCATTTAATTTCACTGTAGACGGTACACCTGATATGGTTTCTGGTATTTCTCTCGATGGTAATCAATCGGGAACGAATAGTACCTGGGTAGTTACCGATGATACCGGTAATATTTTAGGGCTACCTCCAACCCTGGCCGATTTGGAAGGTATTAACTTTGATGATGCCGGAGCGGGCGTTTGCCTGATCTGGTACCTGAGGTTTGAAGATGGTTTGCAAGGCGCGGCACCTGGTATGAATGCTTCCGATTTAAGCGGTTGTTTCAGTTTGTCGAATTCGATTAGCGTTACCCGTAACTGATGGCATTAAGCATTTGAATTTATATGTTGCATTAGGGCACCCGGACGAGGGGTGCCTTTTTTATTGAGATTTTGGGTAGAATTTATCGGTGAATACCAGGCATATCAATATCATGGAAAAGGCATAGATAGAATCTTCCACAGGGATCGTAAACATCCGTATTCCCAGATTCTCATCATTGTTATACCAGACGACTTCGTCCTGGATAAAACTCCCGGTTAAAATCCCGTTGACGATGAAAAACGGCACCAGCATAACGAGGAATGTAAGATAATATCGTCTGAGCAGGTCGGGTTTTTTGAGTAAAACAACAGGGATCAAAACCACTGCAAGTCCGTAATTCACCAGGGTATACCAGCGGTCATAGTTGAAGCTTAGAACTAAAAGCATGACCAGCATTAGTGCATAGGACAAGAGTTTTGACGCTTTTAATGAAAGCCCCAGATCAGGGAAATAATACAAAAGGGCATAATGTGTAAATACACAGGCATAAGGAATGCAAATGAAAAACAACCATTCCTCCAGAGGTAATTGAAATAGGCGGATGTTCAGGTAATAGTCGGGATTAAATCCCCAGAAGCCATTGGATGTAAATGCGACATCCCAGGGAATAAAGATGAGCATCATAACAAGGATGCCTATAGAGAGCCCTTTCCACTGCTGATAGAATTTTAATTTTGGGTGGAAGCTATACAAAAATGGAATCGCAATCGATCCCAGGTTTAAAAAAAGATACAGATTATTCATCTGTTATTTTCTGAAATACTTGATAGGGACAATTAGCATTCCAAAGTTCTCGCTGTCCCTTTTGCCTAAATGCTTATGGTGAATTTTGTGTGCACGTCTTACACCACGTGCATACCAATTATTGGCATTCCTGAACATCTTAAATCTCTGATGAATAAAAATATCATGCACCATGAAATAGGTTGCGCCATAAGCCATTATGCCCAGACCAATAGGCAGGCACCACCACACGCCTTCATAACTCCAAATATAAAAGCAGGACATACTGACTATTGCATAGAACAGGAAAAAAGCATCATTGCGTTCAAACCAACTGTCATGATCTTTCATGTGATGATCCTTATGCAGCACCCAAAGGAAGCCGTGCATGATATACTTATGGGTAAACCACGCCATGAATTCCATGATGAAAAAAGTGGTCAAAAAAACTAATATCCAGTACACTATTTGCATGGCATAAATTTACAATAAATTCAACTGATATTTAACATAACTTCGGGTAAGTAACTCGAGCTTTTTGTAGTTAGGGACGCGGATCCTTGTGTTTTTTATTTCGAGGGCCGGTGTTCGCTTTAATTTCTTTAGCAGCTGCCTGTAATACCTGTATGCCATGAATACACCGAACCTGGCTTCCATAGGCAAACGTTTGATCCCCTGGATGCCTTCTTCGAAATCACGCTCGATGTCTGTTATGATCTCGAGTTTTGAATTCTCATCCAGGTTGTTGAGGTCGGTATTAGGGAAATAGGTTCGATTCAAGTTGTCATGATCAGCTTTGAGATCCCGTAGGAAATTCACTTTCTGGAAGGCCGATCCCAATGCCATTGCACTGGATTTCAGTTCGTTGAATCTATCGATATCGCCTTGCACAAAAACCATAAGGCACATCAGGCCAACCACATCTGCAGACCCGTAAATATATGAACGGAATTCCTCATCGGTAAGGTATTTAGATTTGTGCAGATCCATTCGCATACTTGTCATAAAAGCCTCGACATGGGCTTTATCAAAATTATACTTGTGATATGTAATTTGAAAAGCATTCAGAATCGGATTCAGGCTGATCTTGTTTTCCAGTGCCAGCTCCAGGTCATATTCAAATTTATTGAACAGACCCTCCTTATCATAATCATGAAAGGAGTCGACAATCTCATCGGCGAATCGCACGAAGCCATATATATTGTAGATATCTTGCCGAATCGTGTTAGCCAGCATCTTGGTCGCCATCGAAAACGAGGTGCTATATCGGCGCGTTACAGTTTTACTGCACTGTTCGGAGACTGAATCGAAAATAGCTTTCATAAAAATTCAAATTATTGATAGGATAATTGTTGATCAGCTACTTTCTTCTGCGCAATCAAATCCTTCATTATCAGGTCTGAAGCAAGCTTCCCCGATATCCACGAGGGAGGCACACCCGGACCGGGTACTGTAAGCTGTCCCGTAAAATACAAATTTTTTACTTTCTTACTCCTGATTTTTGGACGGAGAAAGGCGGTTTGAAATAAAGTATTGGCCATCCCATATGCATTTCCCTTGTAAGAATTATAATCATTTACAAAATCATTCACACAATAGGACTCCTTAAACATCACATGAGACTTGATGTCCTGATCGGTCAGATCTTCAAATCGGTTCATGATCTTTTCGAAATAGCTTTCCCGCAATTCAGCGGTATCTTCTAAGCCCGGGGCCAGTGGTATCAAGAAAATTCCGGCCTCCTTACCTTCAGGAGCCACCCGATCTGTTTTGCTCGGAAAACTGGCATAGAACAGGGGTTCTTCCGGCCAGGCCGGGCTATCATAGATGGCCTCAGCATGTTTGTCGAAATTCACATCGAAGAAAAGCGTGTGATGTTCAACATGATCTAATTTTTTATCAAAACCTACGTAAAACAAAAGCGAAGAGGGGGCGAAAGTCCTTTTCGACCAGTAGGCTTCGCTATATTGCCTGTGTTTGGTATCAAGCAGGGTCTCGGTATGGTGATAATCGGCACCGCTTAGTACGATATCGCAAGCATATCGGCCCTTGGATGTAATTATGGCCTGAACCGTTTTATCATTGACTTCTATGCTTTCAACAGGCTCTGCTGTTTTAATGGTAACGCCCAATTCTTCTGCAAGTGCCCGTATGCCTTTAATAACTTCATACATGCCGCCTTTGGGATGAAAGGTTCCCAATCCGAAATCTGCATAATTCATAAAGCTGTAGAAAGAAGGTGTCTTACTGGGTTTAGCACCTAGAAACAAAACCGGGAATTCCAATATCTGAGCCAGTCTATTGTTTTTAAATTCTCTTCTCACATCGCGCTTTATGGTGCTTACAAAAGCGCCGAGTTTTGTTATGGTCTTTGGTGTGATCAATTCCAGAGGTGATACGCCCGGCTTATAAACCAGGTCTTTGATGGCGATGTCGTAATTTTCCTTGGCTTTATCGATAAATTTCTTGAGTGGAACGGAACTGCCGCTTTCTTCATTTTCGAATGCTTCACAGATCTTTTCGATGGAATCCTCTATGGTGATCTTATCGTGTTTCCCAAAGTAAACACTGTAAGCAGGCGCGAGTTTTTCAAGCTGGTAATAATCGGAGGGGGATTTCCCAAAATCAGAGAAAAAGCGTTCAAACACATCCGGCATCCAGTACCAGGTTGGCCCGATATCGAACGTAAAGCCGTCCTTTTTAAATTGGCGCGCACGGCCCCCAACGGTTTCATTTTTTTCAAAAATGGTCACCTGGTGGCCCATTTTTGCAAGGTAACATGACGCCGCCAAGGACGAAAAACCTGAACCAAGTATGGAAATTGAAATCTTCATTTGTTTAACAAATCTAGAAAAAAGCTAAACAAAATGTAATAAGCAGGTATACTTTTACAAATCTTTAACTAAATCGCCAATTGAATCATAGACCTGAATCTCTTTCGGAAGTCCTTTGCGATCTATTTGTTTGGCCCGCTGACCTAAGATAAGAAATTTATTCCTCGAATTCAGCAACAATTGATCATGAAATGTTTCAAGATATTCTTTCATGTCACCCAATTCAGGCTTTACCGTAAAATAGGCTACGAAGGAGATGTCATTATACTTATCAACTATATCTCCTAAACAGCTAATAGGAACGCTTTGTCCCAGGAATATACAATGATATCCCTTACAGACTATTTCGTAATTCAGAAATAACAGGCCGATATCATGAATCTCGTGGTCGGGAAGGAATAGTACGAATGTACGGCTTGAATTCCTGGGCTCGAGGTTCTGTACCTTTTCTATATTCACCAGGATCTTTTGCTTTATCAAGGTCGAAATGAAATGTTCATGGGCCGGTGAGATGGTATCGGTCTGCCAGAGAATACCGATCTCTTCAAGAATACCCATGAAAACCTCATAGAAGATGTCCTTGAATGAATTATCTTCCAGCAGGTTACTATAGGTGTTGTAAAAAAGAGTCTGATCGAAATTCATCATCGACAATTTCATCGCATTGATCGCATGGTGTTTCTGATTTCCCCTGGAAGCGATTTCCCTTACAATAACCGGGATCTCATTTTCTTTAAGTTTCGAGATCTTAGATATCTTATATCCATTCTTATTCAGAAAAACAACATTCAGCAGTTTCTGAAGACTTTCAAGATCATATGACCGTATGTTGGTTTCTGACCTCTTAGGCTTAAGAAGATTGTAGCGCTTTTCCCAGATTCTGATGGTATGCGCCTTGATACCCGTTAGGTTTTCCAGGTCCTTTATACTGAATTCGGTTTGTATGTTGTTCATAGTTTTTACCATAAGATTCAACAAAAATAAGTTATTTATTCAAAAACTTTTCAATTTGAGTCTTAAAAGATTATTAAATCCTTGATTTTAAGGCCACGAAAGTGCATCGCAGTTCACCAGAATTAGCCCGTAATTATTTTTTCGAGTATATCACCAACAAAATAGGCCAGGGCAGCAGCCATGATCCCAAGCGTTAATGTTTCCATAATACTTTTGGGGGTACTTGTCTCTGTTACATGGGACTTTAGCCATCCGATAATGATAAAAGCAATTGTGGTGAATATGCTTGTCCAGGTAAAAAGATTGCCGCTTACAGGGATAAAGTAATTAATGACATAAATTGCCAGTGGGATCAAACCGATCATTATAAATGAGATATAGGTTACCACACCCATCATAAAAGGAGATTTTGTTTCTTCCGCCAGCATGAGTTCCTCCTTCATCATGATATCTACCCAACGATCTTTATTGGAGGTTATCGTTTCAACTACCTCCTCCAATAGTTCACCTTCAAAGCCTTTGGCCCGGTAAATTTCCCTGACCTCCTCGCGCTCATTCTCGGGCTCATGTTCTATTTCCCAATACTCCCGAAGTCGCAGTTTGTTGAAATTTTCCTTTACCGACTTGGCCGATAGGTAGGCCCCCACCGACATCGAGAAACCATCGGCAATCAGATTGGCGAACCCGAGAATGACAATAACGGCATGATCAAGTCCGGCACCCACAGAACCTGCAACCACGGCGAAGGTCGTTATCGCTCCATCAATGCCGCCATAAACGAACTCACCGAGATAGTCCTGGTATTTTTTAAACCAGCTATCCCCTTCATACTTTTTGAAGAGTCTCTTGATCTCTGGAACAGAATCATTGGTCATTTCATATGATTTTTCAAACTGTAACCTTTGCGTTAGTTACGGTAAACTAAACGATTTTATCAGGCTGTAATCGGATGCTTTGCCAGAGCTTTAAGTGCATGCCGGTAACCAATGTCAAATATTTCAAACAATGGTTTCTTGTCAAAGGTTATAAACTGCCCGAGTTCATTTGGTGCGATTAGGATATCGCAAAGGGGGAATTTAACTATGTCCTCCTGAACAGTTTTAAGTTTAAATGCCCGTTCAATCACATGATAAGAATGCTTAAGTTCATCTATATCAATTGGATTCATGGCATTTGCATATACCCCTAATACGAGATCACATTGATGTTTGATGCTTTCAACTGGAAAATTATCCAGGGTTCCACCATCAATATAATAGGAGTCTCCAATTTTGACGGGAGAAAAAACACCCGGAAAGGCCGCTGAAGCCAGTATTGGTCGAATAAGTTCCCCCGTCCTAAAATATTTCTGGGTTCCCATCAGTATATCGGTAGCCGTGATCACTAGTGGCTTTTTAAGACTATCGAAGCTATCAACCGGTAAAACCCTGTTGAATTCATCATAAAACTTTTCAGCATCGATAAATCCAGGTTTCCCAAGGGCATATTTTTTGAGATCCCATAACTGAAGCTTACGAAAAAATTCCAGGATATCGACCCAATCATAGCCATAGGCATGCAGAGCTCCAACTATGGCACCTGAGCTTGATCCCGCGATATGGGTTGTTCGTATACCTTGTTCTTCGAGTGCGCGAAGCACACCGATATGGGCGGCACCTCGCATGCCACCGCCAGATAGGACGAGTCCGAGTTTCATGAGGCAGTCCTTTTATTATTTCAAATAAAATTAGAACCAATCCACGGCTAATACAATGATTTTTATCAGCCTGCAGACATGATTATTATCATTTCAAATCGATCTTTAATATTCTACATTTGAGTATAGTTGTTAATTCTATCCCGTTGGAATCAATTAGAACAAGACTTCGAAATTTCTTACTTGAAATCGGTGAACTATCGATTTTTGCCGGTCGTTTTTTTAAGGAGGTTTTTAAGCGACCGTTCGAATACAATGAGTTCCTCAGGCAATGCTATAACATGGGTAACAAATCATTTGTCCTTGTGGGGCTTACGGGTTTTATTATTGGTTTGGTCCTTACCCTGCAAACACGGCCAACCTTGTCTGAATTCGGGGCGGTCTCATGGATGCCTGCCATGGTGGGCATAGCCATAGTAAGGGAAATCGGCCCTATGATTACGGCCCTGGTGTGTGCCGGGCGTATAGGTTCAGGTATTGGTGCAGAGTTGGGATCTATGCGGGTAACAGAACAAATCGATGCCATGGAAGTCTCCGGCACCAATCCGTTCAAATATCTGGTCGTTACACGTATACTCGCCGTAACATTGACCTTGCCCATCCTGGTGATTTTTGGTGATGCAATAGCCATATACGGTTCTTACATTATCGAGAATATCAAAGGAAATGTTTCCTTCCAACTGTATTTTAACCAGCTTTTTGATGCAATAGAGTTTGGAGATATCGTTCCTGCGACCATTAAAACCTTCTTCTTTGGTTTTGCTATCGGACTAGTGGGATGTTTCAAAGGATATTATTGTAAAAAAGGAACGGCCGGCGTTGGTCGTGCAGCAAATTCAGCGGTTGTTTTTACATCCATCCTGCTTTTTATACTGGATTTTATCGCGGTATTCGTAGCTGATATTTTTTATGAATTATGAAAGCAGACACCAACATAGGATCACAATCATCAGCTCTTGAAGCTCTGGAAGTCGTGGTTCAGATCGATGATCTCTACAAGAGTTTCGACCATAACCATGTTTTGAATGGTTTTAATATGAAGCTTTATAAGGGTGAAAGTCTTGTAGTAATGGGAAAATCGGGTTCCGGAAAATCGGTTATGATCAAATGCATGGTCGGACTGATGCGTCCTGACGCTGGAGAGATCACGATAATGGGTAAAAAGCTTCTAAATTTGAGCCAGGCAAATCTCGATGATCTCCGTTCGGATATCGGTTTTTTATTCCAGGGCAGTGCGCTCTATGATTCGATGACGGTGCGGGAGAACCTTGAATTTCCTCTAAGGCGGCATTCAAAAAAATTTGCTACCGATATCGATGAAGAGAAGCTGGTTATCGAAGCCCTTGAAAATGTCGGGCTTGCGCATACCGTCGATCTGATGCCTGCTGAACTATCGGGAGGCATGCAAAGACGCGTGGCGTTGGCCAGGACTTTAATCCTCAAACCTAAGATCATTCTCTATGATGAACCAACCAGCGGTTTAGATCCTATTACAGCTAAGGAAATTATCATCCTTATGCAAAAGATTCAGGAGAAGTATGGAACTTCATCACTCATCATAACTCATGATGTGGATTGCGCCCGGGTCGTATCCGATCGCATGATATTATTGATTGATGGTATCAACTATAAAGTTGGTACTTTTAAAGAACTGGAAGCTTCGGATGATCCGAAGATCCAGGCATTTTTTAAACATTAAATTCGGGCATATGGTACGTTCAAGCGGACAAAAAATCAGATTAGGGCTGTTTGTTATTCTTGGCACCGTTCTTTTCATCGCGGCTATTTATCTCATTGGACAGCGACAGGAGATGTTCAGAAAAACTCATACCATAAGTGCATATTTCCAAAATATAAACGGCTTGCAGAGGGGTAATAATGTGCGTTATTCAGGGATCGATATCGGAACAGTAAACGCCATCCAAATGGTAAATGATTCCTCCATACGAATTATGATGCGTATTGATGAGAAGATCATCGGGCATATCAAGACCAACGCTATCGCCACCATAGGATCAGACGGATTAGTTGGAAATATGATAGTCAATATCGTACCAGGTAAAGGCGATGCCCCAGCTGTTAGGGATGGTGATACCATAGCGACCTTCAGTAAGATCGGAGCTGACGACATTTTAAGTACACTAAGTGTCTCCAGTGAGAATGCTGCCATACTGACTTCAGATTTACTGAAGATAACCGATGCCATGATAAACGGCGACGGAACTCTGGCCTTATTGCTAAACGATACGACCATGTCTGTAGACCTCAAACAATCGGTGACCAACCTAAAGAATGCGAGTTATAGCGCAACCCGGTCGATAAACGAGTTCAACGAGATAATTTCAACTTTCAGTGAAGATGAAAGCAGTGTTCTCGGCACCCTTATAAATGACTCGATTTCCGGTAAAAAACTCAAGTCGGTTGTGACCAGCCTGGAAAATTCTAGCCGGGAGATCGATAGTGTCATCGCCCAGGTCAACTTCCTGGTTGATGACCTGAACTCAGGGGAAGGGGCCTTTAATTACCTGGTGCACGATACAACTTTGGTTCGATCAATTCAGGAAACCATTGATAATATCAATGACGGCACGGCCAAATTCAGCCAGAATATGGATGCTTTAAAGAACAACTTCTTATTCAGGGGATATTACAAAAAGCTGGAACGCGAGAAAAAGAAAGCTGAACGCAAAGCAAATAGGGCAAAGGAAGAATGAAAAACTTGAGCGCTGTTAAACGAATAATTTAAAGCAAACGATATTTCGAGGTTGCGATAAGAAATATTCCGATAATACCTACGGTAATGCGA
>JABDPL010000252.1 GCA_013042825.1 Flavobacteriaceae bacterium
ATCCACGAGATTGCGTCTTATGTTTCTAAAAAATTTTAGCATTTATCATTGTGCTGCAACCCACCCCTAAATCCCCTCCCGGGAGGGGAAGGTAAAGGTGTGGGTGTTGTTTGACGGAAGAATTTGATCATTGTTGTTCACTAAGTTTTCTTTCAATTAATCCGATTATTGAATCACATTCCGCCTGAGCCCTTTCAAGGCTTGGAATGATATATATTAAATTAAAATCCAATAGATTCAGAAAGTTCTTAAAATATCGATCCTTTATGAAATACTCGGCATCTGCTTTGTAGATTTCCGCATCCTTGCTTTCAGAGAATGATTGATGGTTAAGTGCTAATGAAAGTCCGTTGAATTCTATATGGTCTAAAGTTCGCTCATTGTATAAATACACTGTTCTGTCTTCATATACGTGCTCTTCACTTAACCTTATCTCAGTATATAAACTTCTTAGTTCAAGTAATCTGTTCTTTATATTTTCATTGGTAATCAGCCTGAGTTGGGAACTGTTTAATACTTCTTCAAGGGTATTGGTATTGGGGCTAAATCTATAAAATGGGAAAACATAATAATAATGGTAATAAAAAGAGTCAAGATCTATTTCTCTTAACTCAATAGATCGGATCAATGCCTTGGCACTGCGGCGTTGATTTTTCCTGATTGAAATGAGGGAGTCCAATTGTACCCGATCAGAAGACAAGTCTCTTGCAAAGCCCTCCAAATACTTATTAGTCAAAGCCCTGTCCTTTCTTGCTTCGTTCGCATTATTGATTTGCAAAGCGATCAGTATACCGATCACAACCAGAATGATCTCACCAAGCGCGTATAGAGTATACTTACTTAGTTTATTGTCCATAAATAGCTTTTGACGAATCTTTCTTAAGAACCTAATCATACCTTACTTAACCCTGATCTTAAATGTACGCGAAATATTATCGGAGGCATTTCCAACATAAACCGTATAACTACCTTCCTCTAAATTCCAATCGGAGATGGACTCGTCATAATACGCCAGATCCTCAATTTTGATATCTATTGAAATATCTTCGGTTTCACCGGGTTCGAGATATACCTTCTGAAAGCCTTTGAGTTCTTTCACCGCCCGCGGTACTTTCGATTTATTCTTCCCAACGTATACCTGAACCACCTCGGCACCGGCCATATTAGCCGTATTGGTAATCGAACAGCTGATAGTGATTGCATCCCCTTTCTCAAAATTCTTAGAGTTAATCTCGGCGTTGAAAAGCTGGAATTCAGTATAAGATAACCCATGTCCGAATGCAAATTGCGGTTTGATCTTCCTGGTATCATGCCAGCGGTAACCCACGAGGATGTCTTCCTTATATTCCTGCTCATAATCGACGCCCGGGTAAGAGATCTCCCCGTAATAATGTGCTGCATTGTCTTCCAGTTTTACAGGGAAGGTGAAGGGCAATTTACCGGACGGATTCACATCGCCACTAACTACATCAGCTATGGCATGGCCCGACTGACTACCCAGGAACCAAGCCTGCATAATGCCTTTTACTTTATCAACCCACGGCATTTCTACAGCATTCCCGCTTATAAGTACCATCCCTGTATTCGGATTGGCTTTAACCACGGCATCCAGCAATTCATCCTGACCGAAGGGCAGTCCGTAATCCAAACGGTCACCGCCTTCACAGTCCTGGTAATGGTTTTTATTGAGTCCGCCGATAAACAAGACCAAATCCGCTTTTTTGGCTGCCGCCACGGCTGCAGTTTTGAGGGAGTCATTATTATATTTGGGAGGAATTACCTTTCCGTATTGAGGCGGTCCGGAATTATAACCCATGGCATGGATGATCTTTGCATTCTTAAAGCGTTCTTTGATTCCCCTTAACGGTGAAACCTCATCCTTGGCCTTCAATTCGGAAGAACCACCTCCGGGCGTCAATGCCTTTGTCGCATTTTCTCCGATTATCGCCAGGGTAAGTTCTTTATTCGGGTCAATCGGGAAGAAGTCTTCATTCTTAAGCAATACTATACCCTCAGTTCCGATTTTCCTGGCAACATCCAGATGTTCCCGATTATTCATGCGCCCCAAACCCCGGTCAGGATTCATGGTTGTGCGAAACATAAGGCGTAATATGCGCCTGACTTTATCATCTACGGTACTGATAGGTACTTCTCCGGTTTTCAGTAATTCCAGGTAGGGATTCGCCAGGTAATAGTAGTCGTAGGCATAATCTGCCGAGACTGTTAAACCATCACTGTGTGATCCCATCTCCATATCCAGACCATAAAGTGCAGCCTCCCGGGTATTGGTTGCACCTCCCCAGTCTGTGATCACTACACCGTCAAATTGCCAGTCATTCTTAAGGATCTTATTCAACAGTATTTCATTATGACAGCAATACTGGCCCTTGTATTTGTTGTAAGCACCCATGACCGACCATACCTTCCCCTCCTGAACCCCGGCCTTAAACGCCGGTAAATAAATTTCATACAACGCCCGCTCACTCACTTTTACATTTACCTTGTTTCGCCAGACCTCCTGGTTATTTAGCACATAGTGTTTCAAACAAGCGGCAACGCCATTCTGTTGAACACCCTGTATATATGGCACTACCATTTTAGATGCCAGGAAAGGATCTTCTCCCATATATTCAAAATTACGACCGTTCAGGGGTGTGCGGTAGATATTCACACCAGGTCCCAGCAGGACATCTTTCCTTCTGTACCGGGCCTCTTCACCTACAGCGATACCGTATTCTTCAGAGCGCTCCGGATTAAAGGTAGCCGCCAGGCATGTAAGGGCTGGAAAGGCCGTTGCAAAATCATTCGTCCATCCGGCATAACCCCATTTGTCCCAGTTGATCTCACCTCGAACGCCGTGGGGCCCATCAGACATCCAGATCTCGGGGATTCCCAGCCTGGCTACTCCCGGGGTGCTGAACTTCGACTGTGCATGGCACATGGCCACCTTTTCCTCAAGCGTAAGCTGAGAAAGAATAGATTCTATTTTGGTGTCTAAGTCTTTTGAATTCGTCTGTGCCATAATATCAAAACAGGAATTAATAACAACTAATGCAAGCAAATACACTCTGATTTTCATTGGAAATATTTTTAAAGATGAAGTTAGATCTCGATGTGAAATACATTCAAAATGAATTGAAAATTATTAGGCAGGTGGGTGAGAATTTGGTGACATGAAATTACTAAATTTAATTGATTTAGTTGTTTATTTTTGAGGTATGAATCCGGCAGAAGAATACATTTTCAGACAAGAGGAACCCTATCAGTCCATTCTTATTCATGTGAGATCGGTTATTCTTTCTACCGTAAACCCTATTGAGGAGAAGTTCAACTACAGCGTTCCTTTTTATCATTACAGAAAAAAGCCTTTCATATACCTGAACATCCTGAAAGGCCAGGATTTTGTTGATGTCGCTTTCGTTAAGGGCGTCCGGCTTGAAGACCGGTTTCCGCAACTCATGGATTATAATGAACGGAAGAATGTAAGATCCCTGCAATACAAATCGTTGGAAGATATTGACGAAAACTTGCTCAGGGAGATCATTTTAGCCGCAGCTGAATTAACGGGTAAAAGCCGGACAGGATGGTTTAACTAAAATTTTTTGGAAACGATATAATTTTCAAAGATCATTCCGCGAAAGGTCTTTTGCTGAAGAGCCTCAATGGTATAACCGCGCTTTTCGAAGAATTTCCTTGCTGTTAGACTCACATCGGAATGCACCGAATCAAAACCATTTGTTTCGGCTTGTTTCTCAATGCGATCGGCAAGCAGGGTTGCAATTCCCTTGCCCTGATATTTATGATGAACAAAGAGTCCGTCAAAGTAATTGCCATCGTTCAAATAGGCAAAACCAACTATGGTCTTTCCCGATTCGGCCACAATAAAATACCAGCTTTTGATACGCTTCTCCCATTTCGGGATATCATCGGCACTTGAGATCCAGTGCTTGATCTGCTCTTCGGAATAGTCTCTTGAATTGATATGGCTGACGGTTTCCCTGAAGAGGGTAGTTAGCTCGAAGACATCGTCCGGATCGGCTTTCCGAAGGACAATTTTCATTCGCCAAGATTATTGATGAGCTGGCGAATAGTGACCAGATTACCCAGGAGCCTATCCAGTTTATCCAGGTGTAGCATATTAGCACCATCACTCTTGGCACTGGCCGGATCAAAATGGGTTTCTATAAACAGGCCGTCTACATGGTTCACGACAGCTGCACGGGCAATTGTTTCTATCATTTCCGGTCGCCCGCCGGTAACACCAGTCGATTGATTGGGTTGTTGAAGGGAATGGGTAACATCAAGTATAACCGGTGCAAATGCTCTCATGGTTGGAATACCCCTGAAATCAACAATAAGATCCTGATAACCAAACATGGTTCCGCGATCTGTGATCCATGCGTTCTGATTTCCTGAATCTTTCACCTTCTTAACAGCATGCTGCATGGATTCCGGACTCATAAACTGGCCTTTCTTCAGGTTGATCACCTTTCCTGTTTTTGCTGCAGCGACAACAAGGTCGGTCTGGCGTACAAGAAATGCCGGTATCTGAAGCACATCTACATAGGCCGCGGCAATTTCGGCATCGCCTACCTCATGAATATCGGTAACGGTTGGAATATCGAAGGTCTCACTTACCTTCTTAAGGATCCTCAGCGCCTTTTCATCTCCAATTCCCGTAAAGCTGTCAATCCGGCTGCGATTGGCCTTTTTAAAACTGCCCTTAAATATAAACGGAATTTGCAGCCTGTCGCAGATTTTTACTATACGTTCGGCAATCCTTAAAGCCATATCCTCTCCTTCTATGGCACAGGGTCCGGCCAGGAGAAAAAAATTATCTGAAAATGAATGCTTTATTTTGGGAACCTCATGAAGATCCATAGGCACTTGAACTTAACAAGCGCAAAGATAGTCAATTTTAAAAGTTGTGCTTATAGCTGTTCCGGATGATCCAGGCTGACATGATGAAATTCATCAATACGAAGAGTCCGCTGTAAATAATTATTCCCTTGGCAAGTACCATTGGCGGGATATTCCACAGATCGGAAAGATAGCCCAGGATGAGATAAGATGACAGGCAGATAAAGCTGATCCCCAGGTAAAAATTCAACTTCCTATTTGGCCTGATCATTTGCCATAGAAAAGGAATGGTAAGCAGTAGCACGGGGTATGCGCTGATCCCTTCACTACGATTGAGGTCGGTAAACCAATAAATGCTAATTGAAATAAAATAAAGATACGGGATCCAGTTTGCTAATTTGTTGATACTTTTCATCTGGCTTTGAGTTATGGGTTTCAGATGTAAATACCATTATCAGATTGCGGTTGGTCAGTAAAATAATGGGTTTACACGCAATCACTTATTTAACCAACGGCAATTTTCGGGCCTCAGTGTATCTCATCTAAATTATAACATATAATTAACGTAATGTGAAATTTAAATGTACTTTTGAAAAGGTATCCGGGAAATGAAAATCCGTATGCTTTTTTGAATGTATGATCGAGACAAATTCTGCTGTTACTGAGTGGGTGGGATATACGGCCATGCTGATGGTCTTGGTCTCTTTTATGATGAAGGATTTCAGGCGGTTGCGATTCGTGAACAGCCTCGGAGCAGTTTTATTCGTTGTTTATGGTTTTTTACTCCAGATCTCATGGCCCATTGTTATAACAAACCTGGCCATAGTAGGCGTGAATTGTTATTATTTATTTTTTCGAAAAAATTAGTATTTTCAACCAACAAAGCCCAGCAATATTTATTCAATAGAACGCTATACCGCTTCAAATGAGACACTTTGGAACGGCTTTGTTTCCAAGGCAAAGAACGCTACCTTTTTGTTTTATCGTAACTTTATGGATTATCATGCCAACCGCTTTCATGACCATTCATTAATGATCAGGAAAGGTGATAATCTCATGGCTTTATTTCCGGCGAATCAGGATGAAAATATGATTTGGTCACATGGCGGGCTTACCTATGGCGGACTAATACTTCTACCCGAGATACGATTATCTGATGTCATTTACGGATTTCAAGGTGTCTTACAGTATTACCAGGCCCTTGGTATTCATGAGCTGCGTGTAAAGACCATACCGCAGATATATCACAGGCAACCAAGCGATGAGATCGATTACCTGATGTTTAAACTCGAGGCAAATCGTTATCGCTGCGATTGCCTTTCGGTTGTGTCACCAACCCGGCTGAAATATTCCAGGGACCGGAAGCAAGGCATAAAGCGTGGAAATAAGAATGGCTTGAAGGTTATTGAGGTCAGTGACTTTGAGGAGTTTTGGAGCCAGATCCTTATACCCAATCTTGAATCAAAACATCAAAGCAGACCGGTTCACACCCTGGATGAGATCCGTCTGCTAAAAACGCGTTTCCCAGAACAAATTCGGCAGTTCAATGTCTATGATTCTGGCGGGATTATCGTTGCGGGCACAACCATTTTCGATACTGAACGAGTAGCGCGTTCCCAGTACATATCAGGCAATACTGAAAAGAATAATCTGGGTAGTTTAGATCTGTTGCACGATTATTTATTACGGGAGGTTTTCCCGTCAAAGCCATATTTCGATTTTGGTAAATCCAATGAAGACGAAGGGCGCACCATCAATGAAGGCCTGTTATACTGGAAAGAGGGATTCGGGGCCAGATCTGTTGCCCATGATTATTTTTCGGTAGATCCGGCTATGCATGTTAAACTAAATGGAGTTTTTAAATGATCCCATTCTTCGATCTGAAAACATATAACCAGCAGTATAAGAATGAGATCGATGCGGCCATTGAACAGGTTCTCGCATCTGGGCGGTATATTCTGGGTGAGCAGGTTGAACGTTTCGAGCATGAATATGCCAGCTATTGCGGTACCACATATTGTATTGGAACCGGTAATGGAATGGACGCCTTGTTATTGATATTCAAAGCCTGGATAGAACTGGGATTACTGGAACCCGGAGACGAAGTGATGGTGCCGGCAAACACCTATATCGCTTCAATATTGCCGGTGATTCACGCCAGGCTGAAGCCTGTATTCGTAGAACCGGACATAGAAACCTTTAACCTCGATCCCGAAAAGTTGGATGCCGCGCTAAGTTCAAAGACAAAGGTGATCATGGCTGTACATCTCTACGGACAATTGGCCGATATGAAGGCCATCAATTCCTTTGCCAAAGCTCATGGCCTGCTGGTGGTAGAAGATGCGGCTCAGGGCCACGGCGCGAGTGGAAAGGATAATAAAAAGGCAGGCAACCTCTCCGATGCGGCCGGATTCAGTTTTTATCCAACAAAAAATTTAGGTGCTTTAGGGGATGCGGGCGCTGTTACCACAAATAATGATGAGTTGGCTGCAATGTTGAGAAAGCTCCGGGATTACGGCCGTTCAACAAAATACCTGAATGAATTGGCCGGGATAAATTCACGTCTAGATGAGTTCCAGGCGGCTGTCCTAAATGTTAAATTGGCCAGCCTTGATCGGGACAATGAGAAGAGACGAAAATTAGCCGGATTTTATCTTGATCGAATTAATAATCAAAAACTAAAACTGCCGTTTTACAGTGGAGCCCAGGATCACGTTTTCCACCAGTTCGTGCTGCGTACTCCCGAGCGCGAGCGATTTATAGGTCATCTGAATAAACACGGTATAGGGACCCTCGTACATTACCCGGTTCCTCCTCATAAACAAAAAGCACTTAAACCGTACAATGAATTATCTTTGAATATAACCGAGCAGATCCATAATGAAGTTGTGAGCATACCATTAAATCCAACCCTGAGCATGGGATCTCTTGAGACCGTTGTTAACCATATAAATACTTTTTAATTGAAAAAGCTTGTTGCTTATATCAATAAAAAAGTTCTGGTCAGGGCCTTTAATCTTCATACGGCAACCGTCATTACCAAAATAATTGCCGGAATTTTAACCACCAAGTTTATCGCTGTATTCATCGGGCCGGAAGGCATGGCCCTTATAGGAAACTTGCGTAGCTTCCTGACTTCGGTGCAGTCGTTCGCAACTGTTGGTCTTTATCGCGGATTGGTAAAATACATCAAGAGGTACAAGAATGATGCTGTCGATCTTTCAAAGACCATATCCACAGGCTATTATATCGGGTTTATCGCCACTGCTCTTATTTGTATGCTGTCGTATTTCAATGCGGAAGCGATAAATGATTTCCTGTTCTCCGAAAAGTATGATTTCATTTATGTGATAAGGATTTTGGCACTGGCCCTGCCGTTTTATTCCCTGAATCTCTTCAGCTATTCCATAATGAATGGTTTTGAGAAGTACAGGTTCCTGATGATCATCAATATCATCGGGCAGGTTATGGGTTTGCTTGTCACCTTACTTTTGATTTGGCAGAATAATATTGACGGTGCCCTGATAGCCGTTGTGATCTCACCTTCACTGATGTTCCTGATAACCCTTGTCGGTATCTTCGGAAGGCCGAATTTCCTGGGAGAGATCAAGGTCAGCCGGATCGATTTAGAATGGTTTAGGAAATTTATGCCTTTTACCATTATGGCTATTATAACCGGAATAATTTTTCCACTGGTTATTATTGCGATCCGAAATTATATTATTTCTTCGGAAGGCTTGAAGGACGCAGGATTTTGGGAAGCTATGAACCGTATTTCAACCTATTATTTGCTCTTTGTCAATTCGATTATGGCTCTTTATTTCCTGCCGCGTTTCTCCGAGATCAGATCAAAAACAGAGTTTCGCAAAGAGGTTTTCGGATTTTATAAAACCATTGTCCCCATACTTTTAATAGGCGGATCACTCATTTTTTTATTACGCCCTTTTATAATTTCACTTTTATTGTCCGATGAATTCAGGCTGGTTGAAGAACTATTCATCTGGCAGCTCTCCGGTGATTTTGTAAAAGTGCTTTCAGTAGTTCTGGCCTACCAGTTTATCGCTAAAAATAAGTTTTGGCATTTTATTATTACGGAGGGTATACTGCTGCTGATGCTTTATTTTACGAGCGTTTATTTTGTTGACAATTACGGGGTAAAGGGAGCAAATATAGCTCACCTGGTTAGCCATAGCCTGTATTTCATCATTCTTCTACTGATATTGGGAGCATCGTTATTCGGTGGGATGACGAAAAAATTAAAGACTGATTAATATCGGCGTTTCCAAAGCATGTTTCCGAAGTAGATATTCATCAGGGTAAAATGCAACACATAGGCTAGGAGGTAGGCTATTGATACCCCTACAAATCCGAACTGCTTTGTAAAGATCCAGGTAAATATGGAGAACGCCAATGCCCATTCCAGCTGGAAGGCGATAAAAGCTTTTGTTCTGGCTTTCGCAATCAGAATATTACCAAGCACCCAGCTGTTGATCTTAATCGTATCTCCCAATAAATGAAAACCTATCAGGGTCCCGATCAGGTAGAATTCCTTGTCCAGCAGTGTATTAATTACAAAGTCCCGAGACAGATAGATCACACCCGCGATAACTATAACAACCGGGAAAATAAACCGCCATACCTTGAAAACCTCCTGCCGAAGTTCAGGGCCTTGTAACTGGGAAAATGTAGGGATCAGATAAAACTTAAATGTGGTGGTAAGAAACAGCAGGTATAGCGCAGATATGCGCCACATGCCTTCCCATGAACCCGCGTGACTGCGATCGAATTCAGATTCGAGATAGGTTCTCACAAAGAAGGTTGCTGCAATAAGGCAGAGCGGTCCGGCAAGGGCCATGAGAGAAAATCTGAAGAGTTTGTTCCTGTATGATCTGTCAAATCCTGAGAAAAAAGATTTCAAGTCAAAGGGACTGTAATACCATGTGAGCAAAAGTGAAATAATAAAAGTCAGGGCCTGGGTTAAAGCATATGAGAAAAGCGCCCCTTTGATATCGAATTTCAGTATGAGAATGATAAGCACTGCAGCCGAAAAAAGTGCAGCGATTATGTTTATGCTTATGTAGAGCCTGATCCTTTTTAAGCCATTGATGACCGACATCAAAAGCAGGTGAAGCGACATGGGGACAGTTGATATTCCCAGTGCAATGATAACAGATGAAAATGCTGTGGTCTGGAACAGGTAGGTCGATAAGGCTTTATTGAAAACCAGAACGAAAATCATTACACCTAAAGCACACATCAGGTGAATTTTAAAACCCGTTGCCAGTAATTTCTTGAATTCATCGGGTTCATCCCGGTACCTTGCCGCAAATGAAATCGTACCGTTGGTCGTTCCACCGTGGTTTAGAACCTGGGTTAACTTAAGAAAATCCCTGAGCTGACCCATAAGAAACATCCCATCGGTTCCCAGGTAAACAGCCATGATCTTATTCGTGACAAGTCTTAGCACGAAACTTACGGAGGTACTGATACCGGAATAGAATGAAGTTTTAATAAAACTCATGCGTCAATAAAATCGGTCCATTTTTCAAATGACATTCCCGTCAATTCCTTGAGATGTCTCACATCTTCCTGGTACAGACCTTTCAACCAAAGCCTGTCAGTATCTGAGATTATCGGATAGGTTTTTTTAGTACGTGTATATTTCAGGACGATGGTGATCAAATGCTTTCTAATCAGTTTTTTAACGAATTCGGGTGTCATATCCTTGACGAGCTGAGGTACATTCAATTGGTTGAATGATAGCTGCTTAGCCAATTTGTACAAGCCAGGTTTTTTTAGGATGATACTTTTGTTCGCTTCAGACGGTATAATCGATTCCAGCGGTTCCAGCCCAAGAAATTCAAAGCACCCATTAACAGTTCCAAGCGGGTCATCTTTCAGATCTTCACTGCAAACAATATGAATGTTCATGCTATTGAATGCCCTGTAAAAGCGCTCCAGCCATTTACCATATAAACCATATTGAAAGTAGCATTTATAGTTGCCCTCTGGAAGTTTTAGTCCCGGATGTGGTTCAATATCAAGATCCGACAGAACCGCTTCCTTAAATGAAAGGGATTCACTCCCCATGCCTTTTAGCCACCAGTAGTGCGAATAGCAGCGATCAACGGGATTTCGCAAAATGAAAATAAAACGCGGAAATTCTTCATAATGCGACTTGATACGCCCTATGAATTTTGGAAATTGCATATAACCCGTACTCGACTCCCCCTGATATTTGATATGCTCCTCCCAATTGAAGTATTCCATGTATTTAGTCCTGTGGAAATCGGTGTATTCATCGAAATCCGGTCTAGTCCAGTAATGCGGCTCTTTTTTGCTTGACATGCTGATAGCGGGATGCTGATCCAGGCATTCATGAAGGGCCGAGGTTCCGGACTTACCGGCTCCGGGAATGAATAAATTGGGAAAGGATGGTTTCATTTGCACGGTAACATGTCAAATATAAGAACTATGATCAGATTTTGACTTCTATCCCTGTTGCCACGTCTTCAGGTATAACTCTGCTATTTTTATATAATGATGCTCCTTTTCTATAAATTCCCGCGCCTTTCGAGAAATTAATTGAACTTTTGTCCGGTCGAGAATGAGCTTTTCTAATTTTCCGACCAGGTATGGAACATCGGGTAACGCATTTATAGCCACCTCATCTTCCTTTAATTTATAGAAATCAAGCCATTCCTGTTCTGCTCCGGTAAACACAACCATCCCGCGCGCCATAGCTTCAAGCGCATTATATCCCTGGTCATAGGCGTAAACCTGGTCTAACAGAATATCGGAGTTCTCCAATGCTCTGATATATTCGCTGTAGGGTAAATTTTCTGTGCGGACGATCTCTGTTTTATCCGGGTATTTCTCTGAGATTATTTTTAGAGCCTCATCAAAGAAACGGTTACCTTTTTTCACATAATTCTTCCGGTTGACCCCATGAAAGATCCTGATCACTTCCTTCTGCCCGGCCTGATTAAATGGCAATTCCTCCATTTGCACTGGATTGGGTATCATGCCCTTATATTTAGGGTGTCCCAGTAAGGGCAAATGGTAGTCGAGATCTGAAGCGATGATCCCTGTAACATGTTGAGCCAGGAATTCATGCAATCGCCTGAATGATGGTTTTAAGTATCTCAACAGGAATTTATAATGAACATGATTTTGCTCATTTTCGTGCAAGGGCGTTAGTATGGAGTACCTGAATTTTTTATCGTTCGCAAACCTAATGCTCAAGTGATCAGCACCGCAGGATAGCAGAAACATCTTGTTGTTCTGTTTCAGCAACTTCTTTAACAGGCGTTTTTCTATTACAGGGTGTGTTTTGATGCTGTTTTCATTTATAAGCTGAACGATATCGAAGTTTTCTAACCTCGGAAGTATTTTTCTGAACCTGTAGGCGTGTTCCAGCTTTATCAGGTTTATCCCGGTGAGTTTTTGGAAACCTTTGACCAACCATTTTAAATAAGATCGGTTAAAGACTGTGGATTGGTAATTGAAATCGGTAGGCAGCGATTTAAAGCCATCACTGGTGGATACCAACATCACCTCATGACCTAGTTTCTCGAGACCCGACTTAAGACTGTTGTGTAAACGGCTGAATTCACCAATCAATAATATCCTCATTCACTATATTTGTCATTAAAGGGAATAGTGCTTGCAAAATAAGAATAAAAAAAAGATCTGTCTTGTGGTCTCTTCACTTGGCAGGGGAGGTGCTGAGCGGTCGGCAGGTCTGTTGTCTAAAGCCCTGAGCAATTCCGGGTATGATGTCCATATCGTGACTATTCTGAATGATATCTCCTTTGACTATGCCGGACAAGTCTTTAACCTCGGAAAACTTAAAGAGCGAAACGATTCTTTTATCGGTCGGATATGGCGAATGATAACATTCAGGTCATTCCTGAAAAAACACCGGTTTGATTATATCATTGACAGCAGGACCAGGGTCTCTGTAAGGAAGCAAAGGTTTATATCGCGCTGGCTCTATGGATCTACTCCTGTAATCTATATTGTCAGGAGTCATAATCTCAGGCCTTATTTTGGTGGTAATAAAGCAAAAGCAAGGCAACTTTACGCAAAGGCCTACAAGATTGTTGCGGTTTCCGAAGCGATAGAAACCAAGATACGCAGGGAATATGGATTTGAAAATGTCATCTCCATTCCTAATCCCGTGGAATTGAAAAATTCATTAACTGCAGATAAACCGCCCCCGAGAACACGACAATATATTTTATTCTACGGACGATTGGTCGACCGTATTAAAAATATAAGTATGTTACTGGAAGCCTACACCAAATCGGATCTTCCCAAAGAGGGTATCAAACTTATCATCCTGGGTGATGGGCCTGATAAAGAGATGTTGAAGAAAAAAGCTGAAGATCTTGTGTTTGCTGATCTGATTGAATTCATAGGTTTTCGGAAGAACCCGTTCTCACACGTCAGGAATGCCCGGTTTACCGTATTGACCAGTCGGTATGAAGGTTTTCCCCGATCCCTGATCGAATCACTGGCACTGGGAACACCTGTTATAAGCACAGCCTATGAGGGCGGTTGCGAAGCCATTGTAAGCCATGAGGAAAACGGACTCATTGTACCATCAAATGATATAAATGCCCTTGCACAGGCCATGAATAGTTTTATTTTTGACAAGGCGTTATATGAAACATGCAAGTCGAATGCCAGATCCAGTGTTTCGCATATAAGTATAGATTCTATTGGCCGGCAATGGGCAGAACTCTTAAAATGAAGACTATAAAACTTTCCGATATCAGGATAATTGAGATCCCAATAGTGAAGGATTCACGTGGTAACCTGGGCGTGGTAGAGGGATCTACCATCCCATTTGAAACCAAGCGCGTGTATTATTTGTATGACGTGCCTACCAGTGCCTACAGGGGAGCTCATGCACACAAGGAGCAACAGGAGTTGCTGATAGCGTTAAGCGGAAGTTTCGATGTCGTAGTCGATGATGGTGAACAGAAGAAACGCTTTATGCTAAACCGTCCTGATACCGGATTGCTCATACCGCCGGGAATATGGCGTGAGTTGGAACACTTCAGCTCGGGGGCGGTTTGCCTGGTGTTGAATTCCGGTTTATTTGAAGAATCCGATTATATAAGGGATTACGAGTCTTTTCAAGATTCCAAGCGCCCCTTATAAGCTAGACTGCAGAGATACCCCAGCCGGTACAGATCGAAGCAGAGCATACTCGGTTTGTTGCCGCGAAGATTCATTTCCAATCGGCTTTCGAATTTTTTGTACAACCAGGTCGTAGTTTTTGTCAACCCAAGCCTTTCTATCAGTTTTTTGGCCCTGAGCAAAGAAATCTCATGTTGTTCAAGACGTTTTGACCTGCTGATATAGTTCAGAGTCTCTACAGCTTTTCTTGTCTTTTCCAGGTATTCCGAGTTATTATCGATTCCCTGATGGAAAACCTCATTATCTATATGATAAACTTTAAAATCGTTTTGCTTCAGCAAAGCCCCGAACAAATAATCGAGACCATATAGATTTTTCATTTCAGCACGATTCACCGAAAGAAAGACTTCTTTTTTAATCAGGAAGTTGGCCGAGATAATGACCTTAAAGGGTTTTTTATTACGTTCGTCGGCAGGAACCTCTTCGCGATGTTTTCCGAAGGTATACCTGAGAAGATGATCCTTACCAGGTGGTTGGTCATGGTATGCAAAACCGCCAAAGAAAGCATCGTAATCCTCGTTCAAAACATCGAGGTAGTTTTTGATAAAATCATCGGTTTTAGGCATGGTATCGGCATCGAGAAACAACAGCCATTTATACTGTGCCTGCTTTGCAAGAAGATGGCGGTTTGCGTTGCGACCCAGGTTGGATTTGTTTTCGATGAACTTGCAATTGGTCATCGAATTTATAGATTGATTCCGTTCATTATGATGTGAAAACGAACCATCATCAATACAGATGAGTTCAAATTGAATACCGGCTTTTAACGCTTGCTTTTCCAGCGCAGAAACCAGGGAAACAGCATCTCGGTCATATGTCGGGATCAGAATAGAAATCATCGGTCGACCAAACGTACATATTTTTTTTCAAATCCGTATCCCCTGAAAAATGGTACAGTAGTTGTATCTTCAATGTCATGAGACTGAAATTAATTCTATTTAGCTGTTTATTCCTGTCGTTGATAATGTTCGGACAGCAGGAATTTCATGTATTTCCGGCAGATCATAAAGATTCCCCCGGGAGTGCCAGTGGTGACGGTAGTTTGGCCCGGCCATGGGACTTGCAAACCGCCCTGAATTGGAAAAAATCTCAGCTGAAGGGTGGTTATATCGTTTGGCTTCATGGTGGCATTTACAATGGTCGGTTTGTCAGCACGATTCAAGGTGAAAATGCGCGAGACAAAATCGTTGTTTCGGCTTATGCCCGTGAAAAAGTAGTGATAAACGGTAATAGTCCTTCTAAGAGAAAAGCCGTTCTCGAGGTGAGGGGTAGCCATATCGTTTTCAAGAACTTTGAGATCACGTTTCTGGGAGAATTTCCGAGGCGTCAGGGGGAGAAAGGGTTTATGGTAGTAGATGGCATTTCACATGTTTCCGGGAAAGGTTGTAGCTTTTTTAATTTGAAAATTCACAATAACCCGGGTTCGGGTATAGGATCCTGGAAAAGGACCGGAGGAACCACCATTGAGAATTGTAAGATCTACAATAACGGTTACTTCAGCAAAGTTCGCGGCAGCGGCGTAGGTTTATATGTTCAGAATGCAAGCGACAGGATGCGGGTCATTCAAAATAATTTCATTTTCAATAACTATTATAAAGGTATTCAAGTCTGGTCGGCTAGTTCTGGCAAGGGTGTTGAATTCATTAAAAATGTCCTTTTTGAGAATAATGTTGTTTTTAATAACGGTCTTCCGGCCGGTAAACTTGTTGACAATTTGATCATCGCCTCCGATGACCGCTCAGGTGTAAATCGCCCGAGAAATATAAGGGTGAATTCCAATGTTTTCTATCATAACACGGATTTCAACAGCCGGTCGAATTCAGGGAATGCTCCTTCTGTAACACTTGGTTATAACGCAAGAGCACCCATTGAGGATGTAAGCCTTAACGCCAATATAATCATCGGAAAAAATAACGCTTTAAGAATCTTGCATGCTAAATCGCTGAGCTTTGAGAATAATACCATTTATGCGGGTTATGTTCATTTTAACTCTTCTGTATTGGCACATATCAATTCCGCTAAGTGGAAGTTTTCAGGCAATCGGTATTTTACCAAAAGAAACAAGGCATTCAGGATCTCCCGGGATTCCGATTACACCATAGATGAATGGCAGAAGAGATTCGGCATCGATTCCGAAAGTCGTTGGAATCAATTATCGCAACTGGAACTTAAGCCCGTACTGTTTCTGAACAAGAATCATGATTATGAAAAGGCCTATGATATAGCCGTTTTCGATAAGTTGGGAGGGCCGGTAAGTATTGATCCGGACAAAATTGAGGCTAGTGGCTATAAATCCTATCATATCCGTAACATCGGATCCGGTGAGATTCTGGTATCAGGTAGCTTTGACGGATCTAGAAAAATTGAGGTACCCATGGGTACTTTCAACGGAACTGCAGCAAATTTTGGTGTCTATACCATCGAGTTTATCGATGAAATCAAACGCAGGCAGTCCTTCCTCAGAAAGTTATTCCCCTGGCTGTTTTAAAGTTGTTTTGGAGTGACCTCGTAAACCTTGCTGGCGTCGCATTTATAGGTCTTGTTCGGATACTTGATCAACAAGGCATAATCATGAGTCGCAACCAGTATGGTATGTCCCTTTTTATTCAGGTCCTGAAGCACATCCATAACCTCAAAACTGGTTTCCGGATCCAGATTTCCGGTTGGCTCATCGGCCATGATCAATTCCGGATCATTTAACAAAGCCCTGGCAATGGCAACCCTTTGTTGCTCTCCACCCGACAGTTCATGAGGAAACCTGTAGCCTTGCTGTGTCATATCGACCTTTCCCAGAACTTCGCCGATCTTGGCTTTGATCTCTGCCTTGTCTTTCCAGCCCGTAGCTTTCAGAACGAACTCCAGGTTATCGTTGACTGTGCGATCGTTTAAAAGGAGAAAATCCTGAAAAACCACACCTAGTTTTCTTCTTAAGAACGGGATGTCTTTTTCCTTGAGTTTGGCAAGGTCAAACCCGACGATCTCACCTTCGCCCTCGCGAAGATCCAGATCCCCGTATAAAATTTTTAGAAAACTGCTTTTGCCGGTACCGGTTTTTCCAATTAAATAGACGAAATCGCCACGCTCCATTTCAAAATTAACATCTCCCAATACCAAATTATCGCCTTGGTATATCGAAACATCTTTAAGTTGCAGGACGGTATCAGCCATTATATAAATTTAGGTTGTGATAAAGGTAATAATTAAAAATACAAAGGTCGTAACGTTCATCCAGCCTTTGTTATTGAAAATTTAACATTTAATAAGTCCGTTTATAATTATATAAATTTTCAACCGTTATAGCATGTGAGATTAAATATCTTTAACATCAACAAAAAACGGACTAAATGATAAAGAAATGCTTGCTGGCACTGGCATTCACAGTGCTCTTTAATCATCTCATTCCTGCCCAGCAGTCTGCCGCTTACACCAGTGAACTGGTCGATTTTCAAAAAGCATTATCGCTCTATAACAACAAACAATACCTTGCCGCTCAATCCTTATTCAATCAGATTGAACGCGAGGTGACAGACGAGGTTCTGCGTTCCGATTGTGCGTATTATATAGCCAATTGTGCGGTTCGTCTGAATCAACAGAATGCCGACGATCTCATTATGGACTTCGTTGAAGAATATCCCACCAGCACAAAGCGCAATACGGCCTTTATCGATGTGGCCGATTATTATTTCGAAAATTCGAAATATCCCTATGCCCGCAAATGGTACGAGCGTGTCGATGAAGAATCTTTGGCTAGAAGTGAAAAACCCAAATACAATTTCAATTATGGGTACAGCAATTTTGCTACCGCTAATTATTCAGGAGCCCGAAAGCATCTGGGCAGGGTTGAGAACACGGCGGAATATGGTTCTCAGGCCAAATATTTTATCGGCTTTATGGCTTACCAAGGCGATGATTATGAAAAGGCTTCCGAATATTTCGACCAGCTTGAAAACGATGAGAAATACAGGGAGAAACTTTCGTATTACCAGGCCGACCTGAATTTCAAACTTGGTAATTTTGAAAAAGCTATTACCCTGGCCAAGGAACAGTTGCCCGATAGTGATGCGCTCGAACGCTCGGAGTTATCAAAGATCATAGGCGAGTCTTATTTTAATTTGGAACAATACGAGGAAGCCTTGCCTTACTTGACAGAATACAAAGGTAAGAACGGCCGCTGGACCAATACCGATTATTATCAATTGGGCTATGCATATTACAAGCAGGATGCCTATGAAGAAGCCATATCTGAATTCAATAAGATCATTGACGGTGATAATACCGTTTCTCAAAATGCTTATTACCATTTAGGTGAAAGTTATATCAACCTCGACAAGAAACAGGAGGCATTAAATGCCTTCCGTAATGCTTCGGAAATGGATTATGATTTGAAGATACAGGAGGATGCCTGGTATAACTACGCTAAGATTAGTTACGATATTGGAAATCCTTACCAGTCGGTTCCGCAGGTGCTTGCGGCCTATCTCGATAACTATCCCGAAACAGCCTATAAGGAAGAGATCGAAACCCTGTTGATCGATTCTTATATCACCTCTAAAAACTATAAGGAGGCACTAGAGCTGCTGGAAGGAAGAAACAGCTATGACAACAAGCTTGCCTATCAAAAAGTAGCCTTTTACAGGGGAATTGAATTGTATAATGAAAACGACTACCTGGAAGCAGAGGCCTATTTCGATAAGTCCTTGTCCCAGGCCCTGGACCCGGTATTCACTGCACGAGCAACCTTCTGGAAGGCAGAGACCGATTACAATCTCGGTGATTTTGAAGAAGCCCTGGTCGGATTCAGGCAGTTTAGGGAAATGAATGCAGCCGCAGACACCCCTGAATTCACGAATATCTATTATAATATCGGGTATACCTATTTCAAGCAGAAACGTTATGATATGGCTCAGGAATCATTTGATGAATTCATCGATTCCAATCCCGATGAGCTTCGATTGAACGACGCATATCTTAGGCTGGGTGACGGACATTTCGTCTCCAGTCGCTACCAACAAGCCATAAGGGCATATGAAAAGGCGCTCGACATTGACCGAGTGGAACAGGACTATGCATTTTTTCAGAAGGCGATTAGCTACGGATATCTCAGCAGGGGAGGTGACAAGATCAGGGAACTCGAGACCTTTATCAACAGATTTGAAGGTTCGGGATTACGAGATGATGCCATCTATGAGTTGGGTAATTCATACGTCAAGATCAATGAAGCAGATAAGGCCATGCGTTTGTACGAACAGCTGAATGCCGAATATCCGCGGAGCTCCTTCAGGTCTAAATCGAATTTAAGACAGGGGCTGGTGTATTATAATTCAGGAGATAATGAAAAAGCTCTGAATAAATTTAAAAGTGTTGCTTCCGATTTTCCCGGAACCCCTGAGGCTGTTCAGGCGGTCTCCTCGGCCAGGATGATCTATATCGACCTCGGAAGAGTAGATGAATATGCCAACTGGGTCAGAACGCTTGATTATGTTGAAGTTTCCGATGCCGATCTTGACAATACCTCCTACGAAGCTGCAGAGAAACAATATCTGGCCAATAACGATAGCAAAGCCATACGATTGCTCAATGGTTACCTGGATGAATTTCGGAATGGCATTCATGCCTTAAAGGCACATTTCTATCTTGCTCAGCTTTATTACAAGCAAGACCTGAAATCAAATGCTTTACCGCATTATGAATTTGTAGTTGGCAGATCGGCTAATGAATTCACCGAGACGGCATTAACACGGCTTGGTGAGATCTATTTACTCGATAAGGATTACACTTCAGCTATTCCGGTATTGAAACGATTGGAAAATGAAGCCGATTTTCCCCAAAATGTGCTATTCGCACAATCCAACCTGATGAAAGCGTTTTACCGGCTTGAGGATTATGGAAATGCGGTAGAATATGCCGATAAGGTACTATTGAATTCAAAAATCGATAAATCCATACAAAGCGATGCCTTTGTTATAATAGCGCGCTCGGCAATTGAAACCGGAGATGAATCCAAGGCCCGTGAAGCCTATATCAAGGTTGAACAAATCGCATCGGGAGAGTTGGCTGCAGAGGCCTTGTATTACAACGCCTATTTCAGCAATAAGGATGGTGCTTATGCGGACTCAAATGCCAAGGTTCAGAAATTAGCAAAGGATTATTCGAGTTATAAGTACTATGCCGCCAAAGGATTGGTTGTGATGGCACGTAATTACTATGCGCTTGGCGATGCTTATCAGGCCAATTATATTTTGGAAAGCGTGATTGAGAATTTCAGTGAATACGATGATGTGGTAGATGATGCCAAACGCGAACTCAGTCGAATAAAAAGAGAGCAGGCACGCACCAATTCTTCGGTAATCACCGATGACGGAAATTAATTCTAATCCAAGAAATCAAGAACTTATGTTTAGTCGAAATGCAGTTATTTTAACTGGACTTTTATTCTCTTTTTCAATGCAGCTGTTCGCTCAGGAGCGATCGGCAGACAGCATCGATACCCAGGTGGTGAATGTGGTCAAACCCTATAGTCCGAAAATATCAGATGCTTTCAAGGTGAAAGAGATTCCGAGTTTACGCGATTCAACCACATCGGCGAAAAAACAGGTGATATATAATATTTTTTCTATCCCGGTTGCATCAACATTCATTCCCGCCAAAGGCCGGGCAGCAGCAGTTGAAAAAAAACAACCCCAAGCGCTGTATGATAATTTCCTGAGCTTTGGTGCGGGAAGTTATACCACTCTTTTAGGTGAGTTGTATCTCAATCATGCCATTAACCGCACCGAAAGCGTAGGTGGTTATATCAGTCATCATTCGTCCCAGGGCGGTATTTCCGGGGTGGTTCTCGACGATCAGTTTTCCACTTCAAGGATCCGGGCCAATTACAGCAGGAAGTTGCGAGATTATTCCTGGTCGGTCGATGCCGGTTACAAACACGAGGTCTTTAATTGGTATGGTGTACCTCAATCGATCATCGCTCCTGAAGTTATAGCTGATATCGATTCACAGCATAAGTTCTTCACTTTCGAGTTTGGCGGGGAAGTGGAATTCGATGATATGCTGTTTAATGAAGGCCAGGTAAGATTCCGAAGGTTTGCCGATGATTATGATTCCGGTGAAAACAGGTTCTTTGCCTCAACGAATTTTGATATTCCCCTTCGTGATGATGTATTGAATGCTGAAGTCAGAATCGATTATCTCAAAGGAAATTTCGACCAGGAGTTTTTCGACCCGGTGGAAATTAATTACGGCAATTTCATCCTAGGTGTTTCACCAAGTTATCAGATCAAGGAGGACGATCTTACAGTGAATCTCGGTGCCAGGGCATATTACCTGAACGATACCGAACAGGGTGAGAACAAGTTCTATGTCTATCCAAGGGTTACGGCCTCTTATCGTTTGGCTAGCGAAGTGCTCATTGCCTACGGCGGTATTGAAGGAGATCTTATTCAGAACACCTATCAGGCCTTTGCCGGAGAGAATCCTTTTGTTTCACCAACCTTGGAGATCATGCCTACCGATCAGCAGTATGATGCTTATATCGGGCTCAAAGGGAAATTGTCGAATAATATGAGTTATAATATTCGCGGGAATTATAAGGCTGCGAACAATATGCCGCTGATCCTTTCCAACCCGGTGTTAGTGGGCGATAGCGGCAATTTCACCCAGGGTAATTCATTCGGGATCGTTTATGACGATCTAAAGACTTTCTCGGTATTTGGTGAGGTCAATGTTGATGTCAATCGAAATTTCACCCTGGGGATCAAAGCGGAATATTTTAATTATACGACCGATAAGCAGGAGGAACCATGGAACCTTCCCGATTTCATAGCATCGCTGTTTATGGATGTTCAAATCGATGAGCACTGGTTCGCCGGGGCAAATCTCTACTACACCGGTGAAAGGCCCGATCAGTCGCTCATAGTAGATATGGGGCTCATAACTTTGCCAAATACGGTGATACTCGAAAGCTTCTTCGATGCCAATGCGCATGTAGGCTACCGAATAAACGATCGCTGGGCGGTTTATGCCAGGGCTAACAATATCGCTAACCAGGATTATAAACGCTGGTTGAATTATCCTGTTCAGGGTATTCAGTTTCTGGCCGGAGCTACATATAAATTCGATTTTTAAACATTCCTTGGAAATAATTTAAAGCACTCCGATAAGGGGTGCTTTTTTTATTATTTTTGGAGCTTAACTTTCGATTATGAAACCGATTATCTCCTTATTAGCCCTATTCCTGCTCTTTTCCTGTAACTCAGAGCAATATGCCGACCTCATAATTACGAATTCAAAGACCTACACCGTTGACGAGTCGTTCAGTCAGGCCGAGGCCTTTGCAGTAAGGGATGGAAAGTTTATAGCAATAGGGACAGATGACGAAATTCTTGCAACCTATACTTCGGAACAAATAGTGGATGCCAACGGTCAAGCCATCGTCCCGGGATTTATAGATGCCCACTGTCATTTTCTCGGCCTGGGTGTGAATCAGCAGGCCGTTGATCTCGTTGGAACGACCAGTTTTGAGGAGGTAGTTCAACGCGTTGTTGATTTTCAGAAAAAGAATCAACTCTCGCATATTACCGGCAGGGGTTGGGATCAGAATGACTGGGAGGACAAGCGCTTTCCGAAAAAGACGCTGTTAGACTCGCTTTTCCCCGATACACCCATTTCTCTCACGAGGATAGATGGTCACGCCATAATATGCAACCAGGCTGCACTTGACCTTGGAGGTGTAACTGCAGATAGTAAAACAGATGGCGGAGAAGTCGTTGTTGAAGATGGCGAACTTACCGGTGTTTTGATCGATAATGCCGAAAATCTTGTTATGAATTATTGGCCGGGTATGAGTGCGACTGATGTGACCAATGCACTGAAAAAGGCCGAAGAGATCTGTTTTGAATACGGACTCACAACCGTTGATGATGCCGGACTGGGCCCAAACGAAATAAATCTTATCGAAAGTCTTCAGGCGAAAGGAGAGCTCAAGATGCGTGTTTACGCCATGGTATCTGCCTCAAAAGAGAATCTCGACTATTATTTGGAAAGAGATCCCCTCAAAACTGAGCGCCTGAATGTGGGTTCGTTTAAGTTCTATGCCGATGGGGCATTGGGCTCAAGAGGCGCAATGTTGAGGGCGCCCTATTCCGATAAACCCGGTCATTTGGGATTGATGGTAAACAGTCTTGAAACTTTAAATGAAACAGCCGAGAGAATAGCGAAATCCGATTATCAAATGAATACGCATGCCATTGGTGATTCGGCCAATCATGCTGTTTTGGCAACCTATAAACGCGTCCTCGATGGTCAGCAGGACAGACGCTGGAGAATCGAACATGCACAAGTGATCTCCCCGGAAGACTTCGACCACTTTAATAATATCGTCCCCTCGGTGCAACCGACCCATGCCACCAGTGATATGTACTGGGCAGAAGATCGATTAGGGCCGGAGCGTGTAAAAGGGGCGTATGCATTCAAACAACTTCTGGAGAGTTATGGGCAGCTTGCCCTGGGAACAGATTTTCCGGTGGAACAGGTCAATCCCTTTTATACCTTTTACGCCGCGGTTGCAAGACAGGATCTTGAGCAATTCCCTGAGGACGGCTATCAGATGGAGAATGCCTTGAGCAGAGAAGAAACGCTTAAAGGCATGACCATATGGGCAGCGCATTCAAATTTTGAGGAAGATGAGAAGGGCAGTATTGAACCGGGTAAATTCGCCGATTTTATCATGCTGGATCGCGATATAATGACCGCACCGCTAAATGACATTCCGGATGCTAAAGTCGATGCTACCTACCTTGGAGGTGAACTTGTGATGCAAAGAAAAAAGTGACAAAATCATGCCCGGGATGTCTTAATGGTAATGAGGCAGCTTTTTTGACTTTTCTTTTAAGATCTAACTGTTCTTCCCTAAAATCAGAAGGCTATCTGCTGTTGCAAACTTCAGCAATCGGGAGAACTTTTATTTAATGCTTATTCGTGCCAAATAGTCGTAGTGATCTCCGGCCATAACCATCTCACAATTCAAGCCACAGCCTGAACTTAGATCGTTTAGGGATTTAAAATCAAGATATAGCCAGGTCATGGCATCTTCACTCTCACCACAATAGGATAGGTAGTATTCAAGTTCGCCATAGTAGGGCATGCCGTTTTGTTTTATCCATTCCAGGTCCTCGGTATCATACATATAACTCACATCTGACGAGTCGATCAAAATCTGGCCCCCCGGTCTTAATAAGGTCTTCAGATGTTTAAGGTAAACCGTGGCCTTTTGCATGGTTTGGAACAGGCCCGTACCGTTCATGAGTGAAATAATGGTGTCAAAACGATCTTTCAGATTTAGAATGTCTATCTGTCGAGCCTTATGTAATCCCCGGAGTTTACAAGCTTTTATCGCGGCTTCGGAAATATCGATAGATGTAACATCAAAGCCCCTTTCCTCGAGATACAAGCTATGGCTGCCTGCTCCGCAACCCAGATCAAGTACATGCCCTGAACACATGTCCAGCGCCTGTTGTTCGAGCTCAGGCATGTCATCGTAGCTCCTGAATAGGTACGGGAGCGGGAGAACCTCATTATCTGAAATATGAGTGGCCGTTATCATGTCCTCGGTATAATTTCCAGTCTGATAATCTAAAATTGCTTTTCCGAAGAGATCTTTCATCTATGAAACCATTGATTATTACCGATCTGTTTCCCTAAATTAGCGACATGAAAGAACAGATCAGGGATTTACCCCGCCTGGCCAAAGATAAGTATAAAGAGAACAAGCGATTCTTTTCCAAATTGAAAAAGCGTCCACCAAGGGGGCTTGACCAAATGATGTTGGAATTGCACGAAGCGGAGTTTCAAAATACCGACTGCCTGGCGTGTGCAAACTGCTGCAAGACCACGGGGCCGTTGTTTACATCCAGGGATATCGGGCGCATCGCAAGGCATTTCAAGCTTAAGCCCGGTGATTTTATCGATTCTTACCTGCGTCGGGATGAAGATGATGATTATGTGCTTCAGGAGCTCCCATGCCGGTTTTTAGATGCGGACAATCACTGTATGATTTATGATATCAGGCCCAAAGCCTGCAGGGAATTCCCGCATACCGACCGCAAGAAATTCCATAAGATCTCTCATCTGACTGTGAAAAATGTAGCTGTTTGTCCGGCGGCCTTTAATATAGTTGAACGCATGAAGGAAAATATTAAATAATTATCTTTGGCAAAATTCTATGGAAGCGTTAATTCAATACTTTGAAACCATTCCATCCCTGCATCGTAGTATACTGCTCGTGGGAGGACTGACCTTTTTCTGGTTACTGGAAGGGGCCGTACCCTTGTTCAGATTCAGGTATAGAAAATGGAAACATGCCATTCCCAATTTGTTTTTCACATTAACCACGATAATTATCAATTTTGCACTGGCATTTTTATTGTTGCAAAGTGCCGACTGGGTGGTTGCTAATGGTTTTGGACTTATTAACTGGTTACCTGAAATGCCGCTTTGGCTTTATGTTTTGATCGGCGTTCTTCTTTTGGACTTCGTTGGCGCTTATCTGCCTCATTATGTGGAGCACAAGGTAAAGCCGCTTTGGATGGTCCATCTGGTGCATCATACCGACCATAAGGTCGATACAACCACGGCCAATAGACATCATCCTCTGGAAAGTGTTATCCGCTTTGTATTCACCCTCTTGGGAGTATTCATAATAGGAGCGCCCATTGGTATAGTCATGTTATATCAGTCGATGTCGTTGGTTGCTACGCAATTCACTCATGCCAACATAAGATTACCTCAGAAAGTTGATCACGCGCTGAGCTATGTTCTGGTCTCGCCCGATATGCATAAAGTGCATCACCATAATGTGTTGCCTTACACCGATTCGAACTACGGCAATATATTTTCGGTCTGGGATCGATTGTTGGGGACTTATATGAAACTCGACCGTATGAAAATACAATATGGTGTTGATGTTTTTCCAGATGAACAGGAGAATAGCGATACCTGGGAACTCCTCAAGCAACCCTTTCAGAAATATAGAAAACCAACTGTCCTGCCTGTAGAAGATTGATCATATGTATGGGAAGACAATCCTTCTTACGGCTATTCTTATTCGTCGCTCTTACAATGACCTCATGTACTAATACTAAAAAGATTGAAGTTCAGGGCCATCGCGGTTTCCGCGGGCACTATCCGGAGAATACGATTATGGGTTTCAAAAAAGCTGCTGAACTGGGAGTAGATGTTTTGGAACTCGACATTTGCATTTCGAAAGACAGGCAGGTGGTGGTGTCTCACGAACCCTTTATGAACCCGGTGATATGCAGGACAGCCGAAGGCAACAGAATAACGCCTGAATCGGCCTTGAACTATAATATTTACCGGATGAATTATGAGCAGGTAAGAGCCTTTGATTGTGGGACATTGCCTCATCCTGATTTTCCGGAACAGCGAAAGATCAAGGTTTCTAAACCGAAGCTTTCCGATGTTTTTGATGCCTTGATAGATGACTATCCGGCGATGCGATACAATATCGAGATAAAAGCTGATTCCAGGATGGATGGGATATTTACTCCTGAACCAAAAGCATATGTTGATGTGGTGGTATCCCTTTTGAAGGCTTACCAGCTTGAAGAAAAAATCACTCTCCAATCCTTCGATATCAGGATATTGGAGGAAATTCATGATTCGGCGCCAGAAATTTCAATTGCGCTGCTGGTTGATCATAATGAAACCATGGATGATAAACTCGCGACCTTGACGTTTAAGCCCGAAATTATCAGTCCGGATTTCAGCTTGCTAAATGCTCAAAATGTTGCCGATTACCAGGATTCGGGATTTCTTATAATTCCCTGGACTGTAAATTCTGAAGATGACCTGCAACGCATGATCGATGCACGGGTCGATGGTATAATAACCGATTATCCGAATCACCTGTTAGACTTGTTGAATAAATAATTCAGTTTAATCGTGTTTATCGATCAAAAATATCCTTTGGTCTGATCGCTTTGCAGTTCCTCTAAGATTACTGTTTGTCAAACGATTATCTATTGAATTGAATGGGTGCGTCCGTATCTTTATCATGCTATTAATCTATCTTTAGGTTTGATTGAATTCAATTGAACTGAGTATTAACCTGATGTGATCACGGCTGTCCCTCTTGCCTGCTTTTCAACGCAGTTGGTGCGTATTCTTAAATTCTTGAATTGATTCAAACCCGGAGATTAAAAATTTTTTGGGATGATTTCAACAAGGTCAATCCTGGCTTCCATTTTTATGATCATGTTCTGCATGATTTCTGTTGAGGCACAAGGGGATTTCGCAACTTTGGTAAAGAATGTCAACTACAGGGCAGATGGTCTTAACCATGACCTAAGTGTTACTAAAGACACGCTTAAATTAAAAAGTGACGATATCATTCAACGGGTTTACAGCGTTGGTGAACATGGCCGGGCAATAGATTTATGGGTGAACAGGAAGCAGCGTGATATTCCTTTAACAGAGCTGGCCAAGGGCAAGTATGTTTTCGTGGTTGAACAGAATTACCTCAAAATCGTTTTCCAGGTGGTTATCAACCGGGACAACCGCCTGCTCGAATTGAACAATGTAATGGATTCGCGTACGACAGGTACTACTTCCGAAGTGATCGATGAAAAAGATCCGTTGGAGAATGCGCTGATCGAAGAAAAGAAACTGACCAAGGAAATCAGGAAATCCAGCATTATAACCACCGAGCTACCTGCATATAAAAAATATAATCTAACCGACGTCAACCGGGCAGGAATGCAGTCTCGTGAAGAGGCGCGAAAACAAAGAATTGAGGAACTTAAGGCCAAGCTGAAGAAGCAAAGAAAAGATTAGGGGTTTTCTCCGGTTTATTATGGGGTTTGATGTGTGTATATTTTTGATTCGGTAATCGTTCGGCCGTCAGCTTCGCTGTTCTTCTATTTTTTCCTACCGTTCGTAGATTATTTCACCGGATATGCAGCCAATTCACTTAGATTTATATCGAGGGTCATAAAGCTATTAATTCGCATAAAATTAGAGTCAATGCGTAATATTAATGAGACACTCGCTCACCGGCTTGCTATTCCCCTTATTCATTATATCCCTTTTTACAGCTTCCGCTCAACAAAAGACCGGAATAATCGAGAAGAATATCAACCTCGAAGCTAAAGAGCTATATCATGATCTGAATGCTTCGAAGGACACCTTGATCCTCAAAAGCAAGAGCAATATACATTACATCTACTCCCTTAATAGTAAGAACAAACGTGAGGTGGATACACATGTATATGCCAATTCCTTCAAACTGCCGCTGCAGCACTTAAGCGCCGGTAAGCATTTATTTGCAGTTAGCTATCAGCAGAAAAAGATTTTGTTCGTGCTAAGAGTCCATGATCCCAACATGACTTATCTGAACAAGCCGAGGGGCGCAAAGATCGTCACCAGAAATCACTAATCGTATATCAGGTATTGCTGTCTGGTATTCCGGAAATCTGTCAATCCTTCAGACCAGGTGGCTCGGATCTCCTCAGTTGTTAAACCTGCGATTATCTGACTGCGCAGGACATCGGTTCCTGATAATTTCTCGAAGAAGGCATTGAAGAAATTTTCTTTGTTTAATGATGCCTGATAAGCTTTGATTAACCATTCCAGATTCAACGTATCCAGGCGTTTATGATTTCTGAGATCCATGCCATAGCAGGTTTTTCCCGTGTGTTTGGGATATTTTGCACCGGCATTGGGCTCCGGCCTAAAATTGAATGCGAATACCTCAGGATTGAGTTCCGGACTGCCGAAGACCTGGAATTGCATATCGGTTCCCCTACCGGCACTTACGGCCGTGCCTTCAAAAAAACACAGGCTCGGATAAAGGTTGATGGCAACATCATTTGGCAAGTTGGGCGAAGGTTTGATCTTCAATTGATAGGGATCAGAACGGGAATAATTGAGCATTGGGATAACCGTTAAATTGCATGTTAGGCCACCGTCAAGCCACCCTTCACCATTGATCATTTTGGCATATTCCCCGATGGTCATACCATGAGTAACGGGTATCGGATGCATACCGACGAAACTCCGGTGCTTTTCTTCCAAAACCGGGCCATCGATCATTTGCCCGTTTGGATTTGGCCTGTCCAGGACGATGAGGGGAATGTTCTGTTCGGCACAAGCTTCCATCACATAGTGCAAGGTGGAGATGTATGTATAAAATCGCGCACCGACATCCTGGATGTCGAAAATAATATGATCAAGATCGCTATCGGAAAAGGCCGGTTTTTTATTCTCGCCATAAAGTGAAATGATCGGCAGTCCGGTTTTCTTATCCATGCCGTCTTTTACCAGCTCACCTGCATCAGCAGTTCCCCTGAAACCGTGTTCGGGTGCGAATACACGAACAACATTTTTTTTCAAAGAAAGCAGGGTGTCGACTAAGTGGGTATAGGAGATGCCGTTATCGTGGTATATTACTGATGTCTGATTTGCAACGATCCCGATCCTGCCCTTTAACAATGGAAGATATTCATCAAGCCTCGCTGCACCTATTGTAAGAGCATGATTATTGGGTTTGATGACATTGCTTTTGGATGAGGTTTCGACCGGTTCTTCTTTTTTTTGACCTCCTGCGCAAGCAAAAACCACCAAAAGACACAATAAAAATGTATTTTTGATCAAGGAAATCTTCATCTCAGCATTGAAATTCGAATACTTTATAGCAAAACGCATTATAGGCAGCAAGTCGTATAAAAGTAGTGTTTCGGCACCAATAATAAAAATAGGCATTGCAGCCATAGCCATCGGTATTATTGTGATGTTAATAGCCATTGCAACCGGGATCGGGATGCAGCAGAAGATCCGTGAAAAGGCCATTGCCTTCAATGGTCATTTGACCATATCGAATTTCGACAGTAATATTTCGGAAGAATCGATCAATCCGATTTCTTCCGAACAGGAGTTTTATCCCGAATTCAAATCGGTTCCCGGGGTTTCCCATATTCAGGCAGTTGCTCACAAATTTGGAGTTATTAGAACTGAAACCGATTTTGAGGGCATGGTCATAAAGGGTGTAGGACAGGAGTATCGCTGGGATTATTTCGAAGACTTTCTGGTTGAAGGGCGCTTGCCGAGATACGGTGATGAGATGAGTTCGGAGGTATTGATCTCTAATTATCTCGCAAATCGTTTAAATTTGGAGGTCGGGGAAAGCTTCCAGATGTTTTTTGCGAGGGAAGATATCAACCGGCCCCCGGCAATTCGAAAGTTTGATATAGTTGGACGGTATAATTCCGGATTTCAGGAGTTGGATGAAACCTATCTGATTGGAGATATCAGGCATATTCAGCGACTAAACCGCTGGGAGGAAAACCAGGTTGGTCATTTCGAGCTTTTCGTGAAGGATTTTGACGAACTTGATGAAACAACATACGCGGTATATCAGAATACCCCATCGGTGCTGAATACAGAGACCGTTGCCCAGAAATATGCCTCGATTTTCGAGTGGATAAATATTTTTATCAAGAATATATATGGCATAATCGGTATAATGATCTTTGTTGCCGGTATCAATATGATTACTGCTTTGCTGGTCCTCATCCTTGAAAGGTCGCAAATGATCGGGGTTCTCAAGGCCCTTGGCAGTACCAATAGCAGTATTCAAAAGATATTTTTATATAATGCCTCCTATCTGATCCTCTTAGGATTGTTCTGGGGGAATTTGATCGGCATCACCTTGCTTCTACTTCAGAAAAACTTTGGTTTATTTCCGCTGGACCCAGAGGTATACACGGTAACTCAGGCACCGGTTTATCTGAGCCTGGATTATGTGCTGGTCTTAAACCTGGGTACATTCCTAATCTGTTTACTGATGTTGTTGATTCCGACTATGATCATATCCAGGATTTCACCCGTGAAAGTCGTTCGATTCGAATGATGAGTATGATCCTGATAAGTGTCGTCTCTGATATTTAAATCAATGGTGAGCGAACTGCTAAGAATTCTCTTTTATTTTAGAAGGTCCCTTAACTTTTGGTTATTTTTGCACGTCTATTAAAAAATCTCATGGAATACGCTGAGAACATACTTTCTACCATTGGAGATACTCCCCTGGTTAAAATCAATAAACTAGTGGAAGAGCTGCCGTGCCTGGTCCTGGCAAAATATGAGACCTTTAATCCCGGGAACTCGGTTAAGGACCGCATGGCATTGCGAATGATAGAGGATGCAGAAGCCGATGGCCGGCTCAAACCGGGTGGGACGATAGTTGAAGGAACCTCGGGTAACACAGGTATGGGATTGGCACTGGCAGCAATTGTGAAAGGTTATGACTGTGTTTTTGTCACCACCGATAAACAATCCAAGGAAAAGGTAGATGTTCTTCGTGCCATGGGTGCCAGGGTTGAAATCTGTCCGACCAACGTTGAACCGGATGATCCGAGGTCGTACTATTCGGTAGCGCGGCGCTTGGGCGAAGAGATAGAAGATGCATGGTATGTCAATCAATATGATAATCCATCTAACACGCTCGCACATTACGAGACCACGGGGCCTGAAATTTGGAAACAAACCGGAGGTAAAGTCTCCCATTTCATCGTTGGAGTTGGAACTGGCGGAACGATCTCGGGGGTTGGGAAATTTCTAAAGGAAAAGAATCCCGATATAAAGATCTGGGGTGTGGATACCTATGGCAGTGTTTTTAAGAAATATCATGAAACCGGTGAATTTGATGAGAATGAGATATATCCATATATCACCGAAGGTATAGGAGAAGATATCCTACCTGAGAATGTGGATTTTAGTATTATCGATGGATTTACCAAGGTAACCGATAAGGATGCTGCGGTTTATACCCGGCGCCTGGCTCGTGAGGAAGGCATGTTTCTTGGGAATTCAGCGGGAGCCGCCATAAAAGGCGTACTTCAGTTAAAAGAGCATTTTACCGAGAAGGATGTGGTTGTGGTTCTATTCCATGATCACGGGAGCCGTTATGTCGGTAAGATCTATAACGATGACTGGATGCGTGAACAAGGTTTTATTGATTAATACTCTATAAAACAGGCATTTAAATTCTAATTCTTCAATTTAATACATCAAAAACCTGGCATACTTGACCCGGTTTTTTTGTTGTATTTCCCTAAACCCCTGAATTGTAAGATCGAAAAAAGATCGATAAAAGTTTGGAATGTAAAATTTTTATTATATTTTCGATGAATTACATATTTTATCGACGAAATGCACATTAACCCCAATCTAACTATGAGCCGCTATGAAAGTTCAACAAATATCCCTGTCGCTTCATACATGGAAAGATGACCTTTCTCACATATCTATTGAACCCGATCTTTTTTTACTGTTCATCTCACCGGAGTTTAAAGAAAGACAGGACGTCCTTGATACGTTAAGACAAAAATTTCCAGAGGCCACGATTACCGGCTGCTCAACTGCAGGGGAGATCTCGGGTATCAATGTTAAAGACCGTACGGTGTCTTTAACGGCTATTAAACTCGAAAAAGTCAGCCATGAACAAACCCATGTCAAAGTAGATAATATGAAATTCAGCTATAAGGCTGGTCGCGAACTGGGGCGTGCTTTGAAAAAAGAAGACCTCAGGCATGTACTCGTATTCAGTGACGGGCTTAACATCAACGGTGCCGATCTGGTCTCGGGACTGCAATCGAAATTACGAGACGTGAGCATCACAGGTGGACTGGCTGCTGACGGCCCGAATTTTAGCTCAACTTTTGTCATCAATAACGATGGTATAGATTCCAATTGTATAGTGGGTATAGGTTTTTATGGTGACGCATTAAAAGTTGGGTATAGCTCGAAAGGCGGCTGGGACAGTTTTGGTATCGAGCGACTGGTGACCAAATCCCACAAAAATGTATTATATGAACTGGATGGGCTTCCGGCCTTGACGGTTTATAAATCCTTTTTAGGTGAAGAGGCTAAAAACCTTCCGAGTTCTGCTTTGTTGTTCCCCTTGTGCATGCGGAATAACGAATCGGATAAACCTCTGGTGAGAACTGTGCTTTCAGTTGATGAAGAAAAGCAAAGTATGACATTTGCGGGTAACATTCATCAGGGCTCTTATGTGCGATTGATGAAGGCCAATATTGATCGTTTGATCAATGGAGCCGGGAACTCTGCAAAAATCGCTCAGGAGATCATAAAGGAATCAGCAGATCTGGCCATTTTAATCAGCTGTGTTGGCAGACGATTGGTTCTCAAGCAGCTAATTGAGGAAGAAGTTGAGGCAGTGCGCGATATCATAGGTGATAAACCTGAGATCACTGGCTTTTATTCCTATGGTGAGATTGCCCCCAACGGGGAGTTTTCTCCTTGTGAACTTCATAATCAAACCATGACTATAACAACCCTGACCGAATGTTAAATACCGATCGACATCGCTTGATAAAAAGGCAACTTCGAAAGGTCAACCTCCCCAAGATCGATTCCGAAGAGATATCCAGGTTCCTGGATATGATAGAAGATGCCTATAAAAGCTATGATCAGGATATCATTCGACTTGAAACCATTCTTGAGGAAAGCTCCAAAGAACTATTCCGAGCTAACCAGACATTAAAGAACGAAAGTGAGTTTGCTAAATCAAGGTTGAGAAATATTGTTAATACGGTTCATGATGTTCTTTTCCAGACCGATATCCATGGTAATTTTGTCTTCCTGAACAAGGCCTGGTATGAACTTACGGGCTTATCATGGAAACGTTCCATAGGTAAGAATTACAAGAATCTTATGGTGGGTATGAACCGTACAGAGAAAATCCGTATTCAACGGTTCCTCAAAGAACGGAAGAAGGATTATCGCACCATTTTCAGATACTTTAAACCGAATAGAGAGGTTAAATGGATTGAGCTAAGGATGTCGATTACCTTCGATAAAAAAGGGAATGCTAACGGAACAATCGGCACTATGACCGATGTCACCAACTTAAAGGAGACGGAAATCGAACTCCATAAAGCAAGCCAGGCCAAGGACGAATTTCTGTCGACCATGTCACATGAAATCAGGACTCCACTGAATGCGGTTATCGGATTGACCAATATACTGATGATGGAGCGAACGCTCCCGGAGCAGGCAGAGATTTTACAGGCATTAAAATATTCTGGAGAAAACCTGCTTGGCCTGATAAATGATATTCTCGACCTGAATAAGATACATTCAGGAAATGTCCATTATGTTGAAGCTGAATTCAGTTTAGACGATGTCTTGAAAGAAATTCATGCGCAATTCAAGTACCTCGGTAAGGATAAATATCTCATTTTCAAAATAACCAGAGACCGGAATATCCCCGATGCGCTTCTGGGCGATCGTATGATGGTAATACAGGTGCTGAAGAATCTTGTCAGCAATGCATTTAAGTTTACAGATAAAGGATTAGTCGAACTTAAAGTATCCCGACTTGAATTAAATAATCGAATCATCAGGTTGGAATTCAGGGTTAACGATACGGGTATCGGTATTCCGGAAAAAAAGCAGAAAAGCATCTTCGAAAGCTTTGTTCAGGCCGAGAAGAATACCTCACGACTTTACGGTGGAACGGGCCTCGGACTTACGATAAGCAAAAAGATCCTGAATATTCAGGGCAGTGAATTAATCGTTGAAAGCGAACCGGGTCTCGGGTCATCATTCTGTTTCGATTTATCCTTTAAACTGGCAAAACCCATCATTGCATCGAGGAGTAAATCAAAAATAAATACCACGACAACTGAACAAATCAAGTTGAATGTTTTGGTTGCTGAAGACAATAAGCTGAACCAGTTGGTATTATCGAAATTACTCGATAAATGGGGTGTATTCTACACCATAACCAACAATGGAAGAGAGCTCATTGATATTTATGAAAAGGAGGATTTTGACCTTATATTAATGGATCTTCAAATGCCGGTTCTGGACGGATACAAGACGACAAAAACCATCAGAAACCTGGCGAACAAGATCAAAGCAAACATTCCGATTATCGCCTTAACCGCCTATGCCCATGAGGAGGCAAAATTAAAATCGGAAAAGCACAAAATGAATGGCTTCATGACCAAGCCTTTCAAACCAAACGAGTTTCACCAACTCCTGAGACTCTATGGCAATAAAATTCAAAACGTCGGTTAGAGATACCAGATTTTTAAGGTTTTAAGTTTAAGTAGGATTTTTGTACTTTCATTCTCATGAGAGAAAATTTTCTACATGAGGTGTGGCGTTTGCAGAAATTCAAATCATCTCAACTTAAAACCACCTGCGGCAAGCACATACAGGTTTTACACACCGGTGAGTATAACTTGAATTCGGGACCTGATTTTCTAAATGCGCGTCTTCAGATCGACGAACAGGATTGGGCCGGGAATGTTGAATTACACATTCGATCATCCCACTGGTATGACCACGGCCATCAAAATGATAAGGCCTACGACAATGTTATCCTGCACGTGGTCTGGGAGAATAATGCCATGGTATTCAGAACAAACGGATCTCCTATCATTTGTTTGCAGATCAAAGATCTGGTTGATAGCCGTTTCCGGGAAACTTTTACCATGTTTTTTGAGAACAAATCTAAATGGATCAATTGCGAGAGTTTTATCGATGAGATCGACAACACTATTTGGAAGGACTGGTTGGAGCAACTTTATTTGGAGAGACTTCATTTGAAAATATCAGAAATAGAGAAACACCTTCAAATGACGAATGGCGACTGGGAGGCGACCTTATTCAGAATGTTAGCCAGGGCCTTTGGATCAGTACTCAACGGGGATTCATTCCTCGGAATGACGACCAGCTTTGATTTCAGCCTGTTGAGGAAACTGCAAACTGAGCTCAGATCGCTTGAGGCGCTTTTTTACGGTCAGCTGAATCTGTTAAACGAGCAATGCCAGGATCCATATTTCAGGGATTTACAGCACAGCTATCGATTTCTGAATACCAAGTACGAGCTTACAAATCATGGTATTGTTCCGCTTCGCTTTTATAAGGCCAGGCCTGCAGGATTCCCTACCATAAGACTATCGCAATTGGCACAACTCTACCATAGGCATTCAAACTTATTTCAGATGCTGATGTCCTCATCAAAACGCTCGCTGTTCCAGGAGATATTTGCCGTTTCAGCTTCTTCCTATTGGAATGATCATTACAGATTTGGAGTTCTTTCGAAGTTCCGGAAAAAACATACCTCGATTAGATTCATCGATAACCTCATTATTAATGTTGTTGTTCCTATTCAGTATAGGTATAATCAAAGCAGAAAACCGCATGCGCTCAATACTGCGCTAGATTTTATGCGATCGCTGCCATTCGAATTAAATAAATTCACCCGTCCCTTTAAACGATACCAGCTTCCCGCAAATAATGCTCTCGACTCCCAGGCAATTAAACAACTCAAGCATGGCTATTGCGATAAAAATAAATGTTTAAGCTGTTCTGTAGGCCGTGTTATTTTAAACCGAAATATGTAAATTGCACACATGAAGGTCTTTTACGCCATACTGTTGTTTTTTCAAAAACATGGCTTTTATGTTTGCCAGAGAATAGCGGACAGGCTCGGTATTCGTGCTCGTGTAGTGCGAACCTCGTTTATGTATCTCACCTTCGTTACCCTGGGTTTTGGTTTTGCCCTTTATTTATTTATTGCTTTCTGGATAAGAATTAAAGATTTAGTCTACACCAAACGTACATCCGTATTTGATCTGTAATCTATGGCGAGCTACTTAAGTAAAGTTTTCTGGTCGAAGATCAACATTGCGATTCTCATGTTAATCTCCCTCCTGGGCGTTGGTGTCATTGGATTTAAGATCATGACCGATCTCTCCTGGACAGATGCCTTTTACATGACCGTCATAACTGTTTCAACCGTTGGTTTCGGAGAGGTTGAACCCCTCGATCCAGGAGCAAAGATATTTACCACCCTTCTTATCTTGACCAACGTCGTTGTGGTAAGCTACGCTATCAAAATTATTACTGAATTTATCATAACGCGGCAGGATGCTGAAGAAATAAAACAGAAAAAGATGCAGAAGAAAATCGACAGCCTAAAAAACCATGTTATTATTTGTGGGTATGGTAGAAACGGCAAACAAGCCGCCACGAAGCTCATGGTCTACAATAAACATTTTGTGGTGATTGAACAGGACAAGGAAGTTATCAATCGGTTTCAGAGCGAATCAACACCCTTCGTTCACGGCAATGCAAATGAAGATGAGGTTCTTTCACAAGCGGGAATCGAAAGGGCCAATTGTTTGATATCGGCATTACCGAACGATGCCGATAATCTGTTCGTTGTTCTTTCGGCCAGGCAGATCAATGAAAAGATCCATATTATAAGCCGGGCATCCCAAGAAACCACCTACAGCAAACTCAAACTGGCCGGCGCCAATAATGTTATCCTCCCCGATAAGATAGGAGGGGACCATATGGCGTCATTAGTAGTTGTTCCCGACCTCATCGAGTTTATCGACAACCTGGCTATAGTAGGGAAAACAAATATCAATATTGAACAGGTTGAGGTGGATAAACTATATGACACCTCGGAAGTTAAAACCATACGGGAACTAGATCTCAGGCGTAAAACCGGATGCAATGTTATTGGTTACAAGGATTCTCAGGGCGATTATATCGTGAACCCTGAGGCCAGCCAAAAGCTGCATGCGAAGTCGAAGATAATCGTTTTGGGCAGGCCGGAACAAATTCAAAAACTCAATAGTCTCTACAATATTTAGGGCATTTGCTTTTAACAGCATTTGTTTTAATAAATCGTTTTTTTTTAGCATCTTGCTTTTTTATTAATTCTGAACACTACATTTCTTACTGACTAATAACTATCTAACATGAGGAATTTTCTTCTACTGACTTTTACTATTTTATCACCTGTACTGATTTGGGCACAAGACGAAGCAAAAGGCCTCGATGAACGTGTAAACGATGCCTTTATGCCCGTGGCGAACGCCTGGGAGGGATTGGTCCTTTATCCCGTTACCATCGGGGAATATCAGATCCCTATTGTTGTGATCTTGCTTGTAGTGGGAGCGACCTTCTTCACCCTGACATTCAGATTTCCGAACATCATGAAATTCCCACTGGCCATTAATACTGTGCGTGGAAAATATGATGACATAGAACAACATGGTGTTGAAGAGAAAATCGCTGTAAATGTAGTTGAGGGCGACCTTCCTGATACCATCAGGGATGAAAGTAAAGAAGGCGAGGTGTCCCATTTTCAAGCCCTTGCCACCGCAGTTTCAGGTACTGTTGGCTTAGGTAATATCGCAGGTGTGGCTATTGCTATCGCCCTGGGTGGACCGGGAGCGACATTCTGGATGATCGTTTGCGGACTCATAGGAATGTCTACAAAATTTGTTGAGTGTACACTTGGGGTGACCTATCGTGATGTTGGTGAAGATGGAACTGTTTACGGTGGACCGATGTATTACCTGTCGAAAGGTCTTAAAGAACGCGGAATGGCGGGCTTTGGGAAAATACTCGCCGTGCTTTTCGCGATTCTTTGTATCGGTGCTTCATTTGGAGGCGGAAATGCCTTTCAATCGAATCAGGCTACAGTGCAGTTATCTTCCCTTATGGGCCTTGAAGGTGGATCTACCGGTTTTGTGATCGGTATAATTCTGGCTATTTTGGTCGGTATAGTAATAATAGGGGGCATTAAGCGAATTGCGAGCATAACTGAGAAGATCGTTCCCTTTATGGCCGGTGTCTATGTGCTTGCCTCTCTTATTATAATTTTTGCGAATATAAGTTATATCGATGATGCCTTCGGATTGATTATTTCCGGCGCTTTTACACCAATGGCTGGATTAGGAGGTTTGGTTGGTGTGTTGATCGTTGGATTTCAACGGGCCGCATTCTCAAATGAGGCTGGCGCAGGATCTGCAGCCATTGCACACTCTGCCGTTAAGACGAGATACCCCGCATCTGAAGGCGTTGTGGCCTTGCTTGAGCCCTTTATAGACACTGTTCTTATCTGTACAATGACCGCCCTGGTGATTATCTTCTTTAATATTGATGGTGATAACGTCCAAAGCGTATTCCAGTATGGAGCAGCAGGAGATTCGTCAAGTAGTGTTCTGTTAAATGCCGATGGCAGCACCGTAGGAGGAGTTGATCTTACATCTATGGCATTTGATTCGGTAATTCCCGGATTCTCCTATGTGCTTACAATAGCCATTGTATTATTTGCATTCTCCACTATGATATCATGGTCCTATTACGGACTGCAATCCTGGAAGTTCCTCTTCGGAAAAGGAAAGACAGCCGATATGATTTACAAGATTCTTTTCCTTGTTTTTGTGGTTATAGGTGCAGCGGCTACGCTAGATGCTGTTATCAAATTTTCCGATGCCATGATCCTGGCTCTTGTGTTCCCGAATATGATCGGATTACTGTTCTTATTCCCGAGGGTGAGACAGGAAGTAACCCGCTATGTAGACGCCATACGGGCGTCACGAAATTGACGGATGTATGAAATTAAAAAAATCCCATTTCAGGTTTTCACACCAACAACGAAATGGGATTTTTCTTTTATCATTCCTGATTATAGTTGTCCAGAGCCTATATTTTTATTTTGACGGGTTTGAGTACAATAGGTCAATTGACGTTTATACCGATATGGAGGTCCAGCAGCAAATCGACTCCCTTAAAGCGATCGCAAAGCTTAAGGCAAGCCCGAAAATATATCCCTTTAATCCCAATTTCATCACAGATTTTAAAGGTTACACCCTGGGAATGACTACGGAAGAGATCGATAGACTGCTTAACTACCGTTCCGGTGGCAAATGGATTAACTCGGCCGGGCAATTTCAGCAGGTAACCGGCGTAAGCGATTCCCTTCTCGAGCGAATAAAGCCCTATTTTAAGTTTCCTGATTTCATAAGAAATAATCGATTGAACAAGCCGCGGTTCCCGGCAAGCTCCAAACCCCGAACCTTTAAGCAAAAAGTCGATCTGAATAAAGCAACAGCTGAACAACTTCGCATGGTAAATGGAATCGGAAAGGTGCTTTCCGAACGCATTATAAAATACCGCAACTCATTTCCCGGCGGCTTTATAGCCGATGTTCAATTAAAGGATATTTACGGACTAACACCGGAGGTGATTGGCCGGGTTCAGGAGGTGTTTACCGTAAAGACACCCAGACCCGTTGAACGCCTAAATTTAAATACCGCTACGGTGGAACAATTGGTGACCGTTCAACATATAGAC
>JABDPL010000253.1 GCA_013042825.1 Flavobacteriaceae bacterium
TTCTATAATTGATTCCACATAGGGAAAGTCGGTGAAAATCGACGGAATGAACTCATAGGCCAATAATAGCGGTACTATGTGGGCCAGATTCCTCGGCATTTTATTCGCGATCAATATATCATCGAAATTCGTTTTTGATCGTTCGGCCAGTCGATGTGATATCGTTCGTAAGGTCTTCCGGATTATGAGGTCAACGATATATATTATGATTAGAAAAACAAGAACAAGGGCGATCATATTGAGATATTCAGCCCAGGTTTCATCGAGTCCCGCTTCAATCAGGTAATCATAAAGGAGATGCTTAATACTACTCATATGTTGGTTCAATTAATTAATTATCAAACAGATCAAAGGGCCTTAATCTACCGTTCGAAGATGCTTATAATCGATGTAAAATGTGCCAAATGGAATGATCGATGCCAATAGAATTTCATAAAATGTTCTCTTGGTCCATTTTCCTTCGGAATATATAACTACAGCAAAGACAATATATATCATAAACCATAATCCATGAGGCAATCCCAGAAGCTTCACATATTGCGGGTCGTCTAGCAGGTATTTTATTGGAACGGCTATAAATAAAAGCAACACATAAGAGATGCCCTCAAAAAGCGCCACAATTCTGAAGGATTTTATCACGATTCGCAGGGATTTTGCTGTGAACAAAGATACAAATCACCCCGCAATTTAGGCATAATAGTGTTTCGTATTACCGTTAAAATTACAGAAGATTTCCTTATCTTTAGGAAACCTGATTACTACAGGAGATAAATCGACTGCCCTCAAATTATTATTAAGGTTTTAAAATTATTTAAGATGTTGATATATAACATATTAAACATCTTTTATTAAATTAAAAATATAATATAGTTTTTTGCTAACTAACCGCACAATGCGCAGTATATCCTGCTAAGTTACTGCGCATTTTTTGCGTTTTATAACCCGTGCATAATTGTTTCATAATTCCAATTCTGAATTAGAACCGGCATCAATCGGAACTCTGGCCGTCCGACTTACCGACAGCGGTGAGAGCAGGCTAAGGCGCAACCATCCCTGGATATTCGATAAGCAAATCGAGAAAATTAAGCCTTTGGGACGGGTAGGCGATCTGTGTGTAATCTTTTCAAAAGGTAAAAACAAGGTTATGGGCATTGGCCTGTATGATCCCGATTCTCCAATCCGTATAAAGATGATTCATCATAATGGCCCTGCAGCTATTGATTGTGAATTCTTCAGGACAAAGATCGATAAGGCATTTAAGATCAGGCAAGAACTTCTGGAAGGTGATACTAACGGTTACCGGTTGATTTTTGGTGAGAACGATGGCTTTCCCGGATTGATAGCCGATGTGTACGCCCATGTGCTGGTGGTAAAGCTTTATTCGGCCATTTGGCAAAGGTGGTTAAAACAGATTATTGAACATATCACGGCATTGACGAAAGTGAAATCGGTGATCATGCGATTAAGCCGGAAAATGATCAGTGCACAAATTCCCGGATGGACAGACGGCCAGGTCATTTATGGAACTATAGAAGAAGAGATTGTACAGTTCAGGGAACATGGGGTATTGTTTTGGGTGAATCCCATTCGCGGACATAAAACCGGTTTTTTCCTGGATCACAGGCACAACAGGAAGCGGGTAGGGGAATTGAGCAAGGGAAAAAACGTTTTGGATGTGTTCACTTACAGCGGTGGATTCAGCGTGCATGCCCTTGCCGGAGGAGCAAAAACGGTCAGCAGTATCGACATCAGTTCACATGCGCTCGAACAGGCCACAACAAATGCGGAACTTAACAATTATCAGGGACAGCATAAAACGATATGCGGCAATGCATTTGAGGTTTTGCAAGATCTGATCGCAGCTAACAAAACTTACGATCTGGTCATTATCGATCCACCGAGTTTTGCCAAGCAGGCGTCTGAGGTAAAACTGGCCTTAAAAAAATACAGGCAGTTGGCGCGAATGGGTGCTACGCTTACTTCAAACAGGGGAATACTGGTAGTGGCTTCATGCTCATCCCGGGTTAGTTCCGAAGCGTTCTTTAAATCCATAGCGGAAGAACTCGATAAATCGGAAAGAGCATTCAAGCTACTCGAGCAAACGACCCATGACCTGGATCATCCCATCGGTTTTCCTGAGGGGGCTTATTTAAAATGCGGCTTTTATAGGGCAGTTCAATAAATATTAATGAATTACTATATGTAACAGATATTCTAAATAATATTAGTATATGTAACATGATATAAATCATAGGATATTATATATAGTTTTATTATCCTTTTTAGTTAACAATTATCAAATTTTATATCATGAGAGCACAACTAATTATTTCACTCATTAGCCTGTTACTCATAATGGGTTGCAGCTATGAACCGATAGATGAACCGTTGATCGATGCTGTGCCTTCAGAACAGAAGGAAAAAGCCATGAAACCGATCCTGGTTCATGCAAAGGAAAACGGTTCGTTTTGGACTGTAGATTCTCAGGAATGTTCAGTTAAGGGATTGCATATCCTTCAAGGTCAGTTTAATAGTAAACCCCTTGGATATGTTAAAACCAGGTATTCGATATGTATGGATAAAGGCTATGCTTTAAGCGGAACCTTTAAAACAGGAAGTGAGGATAAAATTTATTTTCAGTCATTCCGTGTGGAAGAGGACGATATTGGAGAATATTTTATGCTTGAGGTTTTTGGAGGTGAAGGAAAATTTACAAATGCCATTGGAAAGATCAAGCTTTACCTCAATATAGATTTACTCAGTAAACTGGAAGGAAACTACTATCATAAATTAGAGGGTTCAATCAGCATTCCTCAATAATATCCGGATTTGGATCGATTGCTGTTTCGAAAGCAAATTTATGGTTGTATAACCGTGAATTAAAAAATCCCCTAGCCAGATTAAGCTAAGGGATTTTCATGTTCTAAAGGAACATCACTTATTTAATGACCCTAAAACTAAACTTCAATCCGTCTCCGGCTATTAAGAAGGATTTAAAATCTTTCTTCTTATAATCTTCAACCTTGAGGCTGTCGAGATACTTGCCGTAACCTTTTATTCTAAGGCGTACATCATCAAATGCTTTTTTAGGTTTCCAGAAGAAAGTATTCATGCCGGGCGTGGTCTCTATATCTTTTTCGATATAATCCCAGCTTCTGCCTTCATCTTTAGAGAATAGAAGGTCAACTTTCTTGATCATGCCACCAAAGGCTTCCCATTTAATCGGAATTTCTTCACCCAATATGAAGGTTTCTTTTCCTTTAGGGAACTCAAGGAACAACTGGCTGCCAATAACTCCACCCTTTGGAATGATATGACCTACTCGCAGCGTGCTGGCAGGATGTCCTAACCATTGCTCATAAGCCAGACATTCAAATTGATCGAAGAATGTAGGTCCTGCCATATTCAAGATATAAATCATCTTCTGGTTCCAGAACATGCCGTATCCAAAGGCACACATAACTCGTGCTTCTTCATCCTCAGGCACTTCAGCCATATGGCGGGTATCCCATACCAATGGTCTTCCTGAATCGATCTCTTGTTTCACTTTAAGCCATCCGAACTCATTTTCGGGAGTACCGGTGGTCCAGTGGTGAATATCGAAATCATAGCCACAGGTGCTATTTACCGTTCTTTCCAGGTCGTTCATACCTGCACCGATCTCTTCATCCAATAATTTATCGATGAGATTCGGAATATTGGTCCGGGTTTCTTCATTAAAGTACCAGTAATCGATCAATCGGCCATATCCCAGTTTTGGGAATTTACCGGGCACAAAGTTGTCATAGTATCCAAGTGCCATGGTCCAGGCCGTAGGCCTGCTCCAATAGGTTTGATCGAAAATCGGGATCAACTCAGCGTCCGGGATCATTTTGTAAAAGCCCGGAACTGTAAGTGGCTCATCGTATAAGCGATCGGTGATCTCGCTCCATGCAAATTCTACCTGCTCCTTCAATTCAGGAATCGTAATAGAGGTTTCAATTGTATTGATCACCTCTTTTCGATCGATGATCTCAAGAGTAAATGGATGCATCAGGATCTTATTGTCATCGCTTTCAAACTCATAATATTCTCCATCCGGCCCGAAGAAGAAAATATTGGTCAGTTTAACATCTTCTGTTTTAAAGTATTTTTCAGCCTTGTGATACGCTTCATCCCTGGTAATGAATAATGGATGTATAGCATGGGTGAATTTCAAAATAGGGAAATTCTCCTTGGTGGCCGAGATATAAATCGATCCGAGGAATTCGAATTTCTCTCTGAATAGGCTAATAAATTTCTCTTCTCTCCAGAAGAATCTTTTCAGCTCGTCCTTCTTGGTTAATCCTGGAATACCCTCTTTGTATTCAGCGATGAAACGATGGAAGTCGTCTTTTACAGGAATATTTTCCGTGGCCCTGAAAAATGGGAATACATAGGCAAACAAGTCGCCGTTCTCATCGAGAACGGGGAATTGCTTTCCTCTTGAGAATGGGACATTCCAAACCATAGAAGCCTGGATATCTGCAAGTTTTGTCAGAAAATCAACAGCTAATTTCTCCCTCAGTCCAATCTTCAACAGATCAGATCTGGAAATGATCTCTTTTGTTCTCATACATTTGTTTTTTATAATTAGTAATTCATCTCCGGTTGAAGACTAACAGAAGGAAAAAATATGAGGTTATCCTGAAAATTGAAGATTGAACAAGAGTAACCATTAATCACGAACAAAGCAATGATAATTGTCAGGGCAACCTCAAATAGTATCAATTGCTTTTAGATTGATATTCAAAACCGTATTCAAGTTCAAAATTGATAAATTCTATTTCTGATGTAAATACAGTTCTTTCGAATTGAAAACAAAAAATCCCCTGACACCATGTGCAGGGGATCTATTCCGGCTTTAAATGCGTTAGGCTGTTATCGGTGAATGGCATAACTCGAGGCGTTCGCATAAATTTCAAGAACGGCGTACCACTTTTTAAACCTGGCTTTCATTCTGGTAACTAACTTTTTCATAACATATGGTTTTTTTGATTCAACTTAACTTCTATTATAATTCTTTGACTCGCTTCAGAGCATAAGGTTTAAAACTTATCGGTTGTAACTTATCTGGAATAATGGCGTCAAAGCAATACAGGACCTTATTTGGTATGATCGTATTTCCAACACGACTAATAAAACTCAGCGCATGGGCACTCATCCTGGCCGGCGTACTTGTGACTTTTGTCAACCTGATTTTCACTCCCCAAATACTGGCTATTGAAGATTTTGCTCAAAGCGCTGCCAGTATGGCCTGGGCCTGGCGTTTGGGCCTGGCTAGTTTAACCGGAATACTATTAGTAATAAGTGCCTTCGGAATATTAGCTCTTTTTGAAAAGAAACAACCCGGGACCTTAAGAGGGCTACTGCTGTTTGTTATTCTTATTATCGGTAATATTTTGTTAGTTGCCCATGAATGGAATCAGTGGTTATTTGTTCGAGATTTAGCCATTCATTTTCCGGAAACCCTGAATCAACTGGAGGACCTCGAGTCATTCTCGCTTTTCGATCTTAGCGCTGCAATTGGAACATTAGGTTTCTTCCTGTCTTGGCTTATTACTGCGATCCTGTTACTGTGGGGAAGAGCAGTGAATAAATGGACTGGCATTCTGATCATCGCAGGCATTATAGCAAGTCCGTTTTTGGCGGCAATATTCTCTTATGTTGTTGCTGCCATTATTTCGAGCACATTGCTCGGCATAGGCTGGATATTATTGGGACGTTCTACACTCCAATTGGCTAATGCATTGACGATTCGCTGAGATAGACCATATGAT
>JABDPL010000149.1 GCA_013042825.1 Flavobacteriaceae bacterium
GTATTGGGGTCACCGCATACCCGCCTATTTCTACGGCGAAGGGGTCAATGATTTCGTCGTAGCAAAAAGCAGGGCTGAGGCGCTTGAACTGTCCAGGGAAAAGACGGGCAATTCAAAACTTTCAGAATCTGACCTGAAACAGGATCCGGATGTGGTTGACACCTGGTTTTCCTCCTGGTTATGGCCCATCAGTGTATTCGATGGCATTCGAAAACCTGATAATCCGGACATCAATTACTATTATCCTACAGACGATCTGGTGACAGCTCCTGATTTCATGTTTTTCTGGGTCGCCCGAATGATCATTGCAGGTTATGAATACAGGAAGGAACCACCATTTAGTAATGTATATTATACCGGTATAGTGCGTGATGAAATCGGCAGAAGAATGTCGAAATCCTTAGGTAATTCTCCCGATCCCATCGATTTGATAGAAGAATACGGAGCAGATGCGGTAAGGGTTGGCATGCTTATGTGTTCTCCCGCTGGAAACGATTTGCCCTTTGATGTTCAGCTATGCGGACAGGGAAAAGCATTCTCCAATAAAATCTGGAACGCTTTTCGTTTGATAAAGGGGTGGGAGGTCAGTGAAATCGAGCAACCTGAATACGCGGCGATCAGCGTGTTATGGTTCAAAAGCCGTTTTAATAAGACCTTACATACGATCGAAGATCATTTTGAAAAATTCCGGATAAGCGATGCTTTGATGGAGACTTACAAGCTTATCTGGAATGATTTCTGTTCCTGGTTTCTGGAAATGGTTAAACCACCTTATGGTGAGCCTCTGGATAGAACCACTTACGAAGCTGTTATAGAGTTGCTTGAAGATAATTTAAGGATCCTGCATCCTTTTATGCCTTTTCTTTCTGAAGAGATATGGCAACACATCAAAGAACGCACACCGGAAGAAGCGCTAATTATTTCTTCCTGGCCCGGCTTGTCCGACTCAGATGATCAATTGATTCAGGATTTTAAATTCACGGCGGAAGTCATATCAGGAATCAGAACTATCAGAAAACAAAAGAACATACCGAATAAGGAGAAGCTATCATTGAAGGTTTTAAACAAGGAAAATCGGAATACTGACTTCGATTCCGTTATATCGAAACTTGGCAAGCTGGACTTGCTGGAGTACACCGACTCAAAAATCGATGGAGCGTTTACCTTTCGTGTAAAGTCAAATGAATATTTCATACCCGTTCAGGGTGCCGTTGATGTTAAGGCCGAAATTCAGAAATTAAAGGATGAGTTGGATTATGTGGAAGGATTCCTTAAATCGGTACAGAAAAAACTCAGTAATGAGCGATTTGTGAACAATGCTCCGGCTCAGGTAGTACAAAGCGAGCGCAAGAAAGAGGCCGATGCACTGGCCAAGATCGAAACTATTAAAAACAGCCTTGCTAATTTGGAGTAGGGCGTTTATTCCCGATACAGAAAGTACTGATTGACCAGGTCGATATATTTCTGTTTAGCTTCAGCTATCGAAATATCCCGCGCCTGGAACAGGGCATTTGTCTTGAAGGCATTTATAAGGGGTCTACGGCTATTGGGTCTGCCGTAGTCATTTGTGGCCTTTTTGTAATAGGCATATAGTTTCAGGAGCACATCTGCCGGAAATGGCTCGGTGTGTGAGTTGATTCGTTCAACCGCGTCTAAAAATTCCTTATCCAGATTATCCGCCTTCATGTATTTCTGCAATAACCGTTTCTCCTCCTCTTACATTCTGATTCAATCGCACTTTGATTTCAGAATCTAAAGGTAAAAAAAGATCGACTCGCGATCCGAATTTTATAAAACCTGAATCCGCACCTTGAATTACCTCCTGCTGCTCTTCAGCATAGTTAACAATTCTCCTGGCCACAGCCCCAGCTATTTGCCGGTATAGAATTGGTCCGAAAGGGTTGTTTTCAATAACAACTGTGGTCCGCTCATTCTCTTCACTAGCCTTTGGATGCCATGCCACCAGGTATTTCCCGGGATGGTATTTGCTCATGGCTATTTTACCCCCGATGGGATATCTTGTGACATGCACGTTTAAGGGCGACATAAATACACTTACCTGGATTCGCTTATCCTGAAAGAATTCATTTTCGTCAACTTCTTCGATGGCCACGACCTTACCATCAACAGGCGCAAGAGCGTGATGGTCATTTCGAATCGTATTGCGTTTCGGGTTCCTGAAAAATTGAAGTATCAGGATAAACACCATAAGAAAGGTGATCTGTAAAACCATTTGAATCCAACGTATACCTATGAGTTCGTCTATCAGTAAAAATGCAGCGACTATGATTACTAGGCTTGTGAAAATTATCTTATGACCTTCTTTGTGGAACATTTTAAATCAATCTTAAGAACAAATATATAAAGGGCGTAGCAAAAATAATACTATCCAGACGATCTAACAGCCCGCCATGCCCGGGCATTATGATACCGCTGTCCTTTACGCCAGCCTGGCGCTTGAATTTCGATTCGACAAGATCACCAAGAGTACCGAATACGCTCACTATTATGGCCAATATCAGCCAGTTATTAAAACTGAGTGAACCACTATACTCAGCAATGAAATAGCTTGCAACGCAAGAAAAGAACAAGCCTCCTAAAAATCCCTCGACGGTCTTATTAGGTGAAATCCTCGGAAAAAGTTTCTGTTTGCCCAGTGTTCTTCCAACGAGATAAGCAAAGCTGTCATTTGTCCAAACAAGGATAAAAGACCCTAAAAGAATTTGAGGTTTATAG
>JABDPL010000262.1 GCA_013042825.1 Flavobacteriaceae bacterium
TTCGGCAAACCTGTTGATCTTGACATATCCGATGGTTTCGGTAAGCATATAATAGGCTTCAACGCTTTTTATTGGCACATCATTGCGCCTGATCTTGAATTCCAGAAGTTCATCTTCTCCCGGCCGGTATACGGTTAGCTTAACCCGGCTGCCCTTTTCTCCTTTTAATCGATTAACGATGGCTTCATTGCTCCAATTGTTACCGTAAATAGGCTCACCATTAGCGGCTATTATCCTGTCACCACCAATTATCCCGGCTTTTATACTGGGGCCTCCCTGCAGGGGCCTTATAACAGTGACCGTGTCCTTGTAGGTGTAAAAGCTTACACCTATACCAACAAAATCACCTTTCATGTTTTCGGTTACACGCTGAAGGTCTTCCTTCGGAATGTATGTTGAATGCGGATCGAGATTGTCAAGTATGCTGTTTACGGTTACATCGACTATGCTATCGGTATTGATCTCATCAACATATTCATAATCGATATAATCGATCAAGCGGTTTAATTTGTCTTTTTTTGAGTTCGAGGTGAAAATTCGGTCTGATGAATCGGTGAAGCTTAGCCGGCCGCCAATAAAAATACCCGTCGCAACTGCCAGTCCGACTATCAATGGCCAAAATTTCTTCTGTAACTGCATCAATCCAAATCGCTAATTAATTTCGTATCGACCCCTGCTCTTTGCAAAAACCGTATACCATCACCATCTTTATAGGCCTCCCGGTATACCACTCGCACGATTCCGGCCTGGTGAATCAACTTGCTGCATTCTCTGCAGGGTGAAAGGGTTATGTACAGGGTTGATCCCTGGCATGATTGAGTTGAGGAGGCTACTTTTGAAATGGCATTGGCTTCGGCATGTAACACATACCATTTGGTATACCCTTCTTCATCTTCACAGAAGTTCTCAAAACCTGAAGGGGTGCCATTATACCCATCGGAAATGATCATGCGATCCTTAACTATGATGGCTCCAACCTGTTTTCTCTCACAATAGGACAATTTGCCCCATTCACTCGCCATTCGAAGGTAGGCCTTGTCATATTTAAGTTGTTTTTCCTCAGACATAGGGGTTACTCGGGAATATAGAGTATAAACGAAGGTAAATGCTTCATATTTCAATTACAAGGTCAGTTCCGTTAAAATTTTACCAATCTTTTGTACGTATTCGCGATTTATGACAGATACTCACTATTAATGATCATCGGGATCACCATTCCGATCACCATTGCAGAGACCACCAACTTCCAATCACGTCTTGAGGCATTGAATACCATATGTCCCAGAAAACCGAGAAACAGCACAACAAAAACAATAATTAGCTGTGCAAGTTCGATCCCAAGGGCAAATTCGATCAACGGCATTAATTTGTTTTCAGCCCTTCCGACGAACATTTTAAACTCCCCGGCAAAACCGAGCCCATGAATCAATCCGAAAAACAAGGTTGAAAGGAATAAAACCCCTAATTTTTCCTGTTTTGTCTGTTCAGAAGCTGTAAACACATTGTAGACTGCCACCACCATAATCGTTATCGGAATGAGGAACTCGACCAACAAGGAGTCGATCTTTAAAACATCATAGGTGGCCAGAACCAGGGAGGCCGTATGGCCAAGCGTAAAAACCGAAACAAGTATCAACACCCGTTTCCAATCCCTGAACAAATACGGCACGGAGAGCACCATAAGGAAAAGCACATGGTCATAACCATTTATATCCAGGACATGCTTCAGGCCGTACTCGACATTAAACCAGAACTCATCGAACATAAAGAATAAATTTGTTGCCGGCCTACAAAGCTAATCATTAAAACAAAAAAGCCAGCACAAAAGTGCTGGCTCCAAATCTACCTAACTCAACCTATTCAATTTCAATTTTCTTAGGATGCTTTACTTCCGTTAGCTCTTTCTTTGAAAGGTTGAATTTTAAAACCCCATTTTCATAGGATGCTTTAATTTCTTCTTCTTTAACGTCCTCTGGCAACATTAAAGAGCGTCTGAATGCGTTGTAACTGAATTCCCTTCTGGTGTAATTTTCTTCTTTTTCTTCTTTTTCCAATGATTTCTCAGCCTTAACGATCAAGTAACCATCTTCAATTAAGATTTCGAAGTCATCTTTTTCCAATCCAGGAGCTGCAAGCTCAACTTGATATTCACCCTCAGTCTCTCTGACGTTCATCGCAGGTTCATTTTGAACATAGCGATTCCAGAATCTGTCGTTAAAGAAATCATCGTCCCCAAAGAAATTGGTAAATTCGGTTGGGAACCATGGTCTGCGTTTTTTGAATTTTACAATTGACATAATACAAAAGGGTTATACAATTCACTATAACGCAATAAAATAATGAACCTCACATAATTAAACTATGACTTTTGTCAGTTCGATGTAAAATTTAACAGGGATTTTTCACCCTGGCTTTGCTGGAAAATCTCAAGTCCGCATTGCAAAAAATCGGCATAGTCGCTCTCATCGGGAGTATAGCCCACAGGCGGATTCAATATCTGGCGGCCATCAGGACTCAACAAGACATAATAGGGTTGGGAATTCGACTGAAAGAACTGGGTCTGGAAGTTAGCCCATTTGTGTCCGTAATTTTCAAGTTTACGTGTACCACCATTAACCCGGTTCACAGTAACTTGCTCAGCTTCCGGCAGGGTTTTTTTATCATCTACATACAGTGATATCAGGACATACTCTTCTTTCAAATAGGTGTTTATCGTTTCATCAGGCCAGACATGCTCCTCCATTTTTCTGCAATTCACGCAGGCATAACCGGTAAAATCGAGAATTATCGGTTTATTGACCTTTTGCGCATAGGCTATTCCTTCTTTTATGTCCTTGAAACAATTCAGGTCATTCGGGCATTCGTTCGGATGCAAGTAGCTATACCCTACCGGTGGAGCGAGGCCGCTCAGCATGGTCAGGGATTTGTAGGTGCCGGTATCGGAATTCATCCGGAAACCTGAAGCCAGATATAACACAAATGCTGCGCTCAATACGCCCGTGGATAATCTGAGAAAGGACAGTTTTTTCAGAGGCGAATCATGCGGAAACCTGACCTTTCCGAAGAGATATAAGGCCAAGCCCGCAAAGATCAATATCCAGATCCCAAGGAAAACTTCGATCTTAAGAATTCCCCAATGTTTAACCAGATCGGCATTCGATAGAAATTTAAACGCCAGGGCCAATTCCAGGAATCCTAACACAACTTTTACTGTATTCAACCAACCTCCGGACTTCGGCAGGGAGTTCAACCAACCGGGAAATGCCGCGAACAACGCGAAGGGCAAACCCAGTGCTACACCGAAGCCGCCCATTCCTGCTGTCAATTGCCAGGCTCCACCATCGGTGGTCAGTGAGCCTGCAAGAAGGGATCCTAAAATCGGACCGGTCCAAGAAAAGGAAACTATGGCTAAGGTCAGGGCCATAAAGAACACCCCAAGCATGCCCCCGATGTTTTCACCTTTTGTGGTTTGCATAGTCCAACTCGAAGGCAGGGTCAGTTCATAATAGCCGAAGAACGAAAATGCAAAGAACACGAAAATCAGAAAGAAAATGATATTCAGGACAACATTGGTAGAAATTTCATTCAGAATATCAGGATTCACCGAGTCCAGCAAGTGAAATGGAATACTGAGAACCAGGTAAACGAGTAATATAAAAACGCCATACATTACGGCTTTTGTGAAACCTTTAGACTGGCTTTCCTGCTCTCCCTTTTTCGTGAAGAAACTCACCGTAAGCGGTATCATAGGAAATACGCAAGGTGTTAGCAGCGCCAGTAATCCGCCCAGAAATCCGAGGCCGAAAATATTCCAAAGCGACTTGGTCTCACGAACATCAGACGACAGGCTGGATACATCGGTTTCACATGTCGCATCACTGCTCGTTATTTGATCGGGTGTAAGTCCGTAGAGCAATTGATTCACAGACTCTTCAACTTCAATAGACTCCCCCAAATCGGCGGTTGCTACTGTTAAAATTCCACTCGAATAGTTGAATACAAAGGGCACATCGGTGGGCATGAGGCATTTCTCATCATCGCAAGCCTGGTATGTCAGGAAGCCGGAAATGGTTACCTCTTCCGACAATAGTTTTATTTTCTGAACAAAAGTGGCCTTGTCATAGAATTTTGAAACCACCATATCAAAAATCGGGTCGTTCTTGGTAACCTTATTTTCCTCTAACTCAACAACGGCTTCAATTTTCTCAAATCCCTCATTGGTCTGAAAATCAAAGCTTGTTGGAATAGGCCCGCCTTCATCGACAAACTGCGAATATAAAGCCCATTTCTCCTCCATGGAGGCGATAAAATATAGTTCATACTGCCCATTGCCGAGGTCTTTTGTATCAAACTCCCAGGTTACTGGTTCTATGATCTGAGCCTTGGATATAAAGGAAATCGCAAGGAATAGTAATAGTATTAAGGACTTTAATTTCATCTTCCGTATTATCCTACAAAGAAATAAAATTAAAGTAAAGGATGTTCTAATGAGTTGTTAATTTCGATCATATGCCTGATTTCCAGCATGGCCTACCATTAACTAAAGTGTTGAATTGAATATGGCCGTGTTCAAATGCAACTCAACTCTTTCCCCTACAAAAACTATCTTTGATAACACCTAATGGTATTTTTTATGGTTTCAACCCCAACATTATATGCACTAATGCAATTTTTTAAATTATCTTTGAGCATTTGCATCGATCTCTAAATTTCCCTTAGATATGCACAGCTCTACAGAGCGAACAACGAACACCAAAACCATTAGAGTTTTTCTGATTTTATATCTATTTGTGGGTCTTCTGGCAGCTCAGGAAAGGCCGCCGATCGAAATATTCAATCCCGATCAATACCTTGGTCAAAATCAAAACTGGAGTATTGCACAAATTCAGAATAAGAATATGTGCTTTGCGAATAATGCCGGTCTTCTGGAATACGATGGGACACATTTTTCACTCTACCAACTACCCAATAAAACAGCCATTCGATCGATAAAAGTCATAGATCAAAACATCTTTGCCGGAGGGTTTATGGATTTTGGGTTCTATAGCCGCTCAGGAACCGGACAACTCGAATATACGTCTATCAAGGATGAACTAAACATCGAATTACTTGAAGACGAAGAGTTTTGGGGAATTGAAGCAATCGATGGTTTAGTCCTATTCCAGTCCTATAACCGCATCTATGTTGTGAACTATGAAGCGAAGCGTGTAAAAATCATCGAATCAGATTCGGAAATCAGCAAAATGATCAATTATGACCAGGACATCTTTATTCAAAAGAAAGGAATTGGCATATTTAAAATCGAGAACGAACAGCTTTTGAGTTATCTGAACGATGAGGTCTTCGGAGACAATCGTTTGATTGGGATTATTTCATATCGGGGTAAAACCCATTACATCACCGATAATGACGGAATCTATGAGGAGAGCGGCGGCGTGCTTACAGCCTCAGAATTGAATGATCAAATCGATTCGGAAAACATAAGTATTTATAGTGTGCTCAGACTGCGGAATGGTGGGATCGCCCTTGGAACGATATCCAACGGTTTGATCATACTGGATAACGAAGGCAACAAACTATGGGATTTCAATGGAAATAACGGGCTGTCGAATAATACAGTATTATCGATCTTTGAAGATGCACAGAACAACATTTGGCTCGGACTTGATAACGGTATCAACTGCGTGAACATGGCCTCGCGCTTCAGGATTTATGAGAATGATGATGGTTATCTGGGCACTGTTTATACATCTGTTGTTCATCAAGATCGGCTTTATCTGGGAACGAACCAGGGATTATTTTCCAAACCCTGGAATAGTGATCAGTTGTTCAGGCTACTTGAAGGGACCAAAGGACAGGTTTGGAATTTAAAAGTTATCGATAATACGCTTTTCTGCGGTCATAATTCGGGCACATTTATCATAGATTCTACCTATGTAAAGACCTTTATTGCAGAAGCCCCGGGTACATGGGAATTCAAATCCGTTCCGGATAATCCGAATTTGATAATCCAGGGCAATTATAGCGGCTTGAATATTCTTGAAAACCAAAACGGAACCTGGCGGTTCCGAAACAAACTAAAAGGTTTCGACATTTCGTCACGTTTTTTTGAAATAGAGGATGATCAAATTATTGTAAATCACGAATTCAAGGGTTTGTATTCCCTTATTCCGGATATCAACCTGACCGAAGTAAAATCCTTCAGTCAGATACCGCTATCCCTTGGAACCGGATCGAATGTACTCAGATTCTCCAAAGACCTCATTTACACCTCAACGGAAGGCATTTACGATAAATCGGGGGAGATGACCTTTGAAAGGGATTCGTTATTTTCAAGATCTTTAGAATCCTTCGGTTCTCTCACAACATTACTACCTGTTAACGGAGCCAAGGATCTGCTTTGGTGTTATGCAGACGAGAATATACTTTTCCTGGAACCGGGAAATTTAAGTGATGCACCCTTGGCGGAAATCGTTCCTCTTTCGTCAAAACTCAGGAATGTAGTAACAGGATTTGGAAACGTCTCCAGGCTCACAGAGGGGGAATTTCTTATTGGAACCTCTACAGGCTATCTCATCTTCAATCGTAATGAGGACATTCAAGTCTCAATTCCTGAGGTAAGAATCAGCTCGGTTAAAGCCCACGAATTAGATGGGGATGCTGAATTTATTCAGTTAAACGAATCTCCAAAATTGACCAACCGGTCGAATAATTTGGAATTCGACTTGAGCATTCCCTTTTATCAAAGCACCATACAATCGGAATACCAGGTTTTCTTGGAAGGTTTTAATAAGCAGTGGACCGGCTGGAGTCATCGCGCGAACTACAAATTTGAGAATTTACAACCAGGCACCTACAGCTTTCATGTAAAGGGCCGGATCGGTAAAATGGAAACACCCAATACGGTAAGTTATGCTTTTTCCATTCTTCCGCCCTGGTATTTTTCCGATACGGCTAAAGCGGTATATATTTTATTTTTCCTTCTCATCATATACCTGGTTAACCGGCTATATCGGCGCTATTACCGGAAGCAACAGCGGAAACTCATAGAACAAAACCGCAAGGAATTAGAGCTAAAGGAACTCGAAAATGAGCAAATGGTCATGCGGCTAAATACGGAGGCCCTGGAACAGAGCATTGAGAGCAAGAACCGGGAACTCGCCATTTCAACCATGAGCCTTATAAAAAAGAATGAATTCCTGCGGGGCATACAAGAAGATCTGAATAAACTAAATGGTGAAGATGAATTAAAACGTGTGATCAAGTTAATAGACCGCAATCTGAATAACACCGACGACTGGAAATTCTTTGAAGAAGCTTTTAATAACGCCGACAAAGATTTCCTCAAAAAGGTTAAGAATCTCCACCCAAAATTAACATCGAACGATTTACGCTTATGTGCCTATCTGCGCTTAAACTTGTCTTCGAAGGAAATAGCGCCCTTGCTTAACATTTCTACACGTAGCGTTGAGGTTAAACGCTACCGCTTAAGAAAAAAGATGAATTTACCCCATGAAACCAACCTGAGCTCTTATATTCTCGAGCTGCAATGACCTCACATACACCTATACAATACCACAACATGATTGCTTTATCATGTTGTGGTGAAATCAATAATAACAATATTAATTAACTGTTAATCAATATTTTATTGCATTTCATCACAGGCGAACTGTTGGGGGTCAATAACCTCAACATTGTACTATTTTTGTTTGGGTGGTTTTTAAGGCATGGTTCTCATTAATTATTATCTTTAGATTTTAAAAGCCAAAATATGAAACCTCTTTTCGGATTATGCTTTTTTCTATTAGGTCTTGGTGTACTTCAAGCACAGAACCTAACAATTAGCGGAGTTGTTACTGAAGCAGACACCGGCTTTCCTATTCCGGGAGCTAACGTTCTTATTAAAAACACCACCCGTGGAACCGTTACCGATTTCGATGGTAATTTCACAATTACCGACGTCCCGCAAGGCTCTGTTTTAATATTCAGTTACGTTGGTTTTTCGTCATCAGAAATTACGGTTAATGATGACCGGGCATTGAATGTGCAGCTTCAAACGGATATTGCGGTTTTGGATGAGGTAGTTGTTATTGGTTATGGTACTCAAACCAAAAAAGAGATCACCGGTGCGGTAGGTATTGTTTCGTCTGAGACCATTGAAATCTTAAAACCCACTCGTGTTGAACAGGCGCTTCAGGGTCAGGTTGCCGGAGTTCAAATTTCTTCAAACTCGGGTTCTCCGGGTAGCGGATCTACAATCAGTATCCGAGGAATATCAACCAATGGAGATAGCCGGCCACTTATTTTGGTAGATGGAAACGTGATCGAGGACCTGAGTGTTCTTAATCCGAATGATATAGAATCGGTTAACGTTCTAAAGGATGCTACTGCCGGTATTTATGGTGTTAGGGCTGCCAACGGGGTAATTTTGATTTCTACCAAGACCGGGCGAAAAAATACAGGACTTCAATTTGAATACGACGCCTATGGAGGGTTTCAATCCAGCAGTCGGGAACTGCCTGCTTTAAATGCTACAGAGTACGCCTTATTGGTTAATGAGGCCTTTGCAGCTAATGGTCAGGAACCGGTTTTTCCTGATGTGTCGAATTTCAATCAAGGGACCAATTGGCAAAATGAGGTATTCGAACGAGCTCCAATCATCGATCAGAATATAACTATTCGTGGAGGTGGTGAGCAATCCACCTATGCTTTTGGTAGCTCTTATCTCACCCAGGATGGAATTGTTGGGGGAAGCAAGTCTAATTTTAACCGGCTCACCAATCGTATGAGCTATAATTTAGACTTCCTGGAAAACTTTAAACTAAATACGGGATTGATTTACACCCAAACCAACAGGAAAGCACTCTCTGAGACTGGTCTGGGTTCTGTTTTGTTCAATGCCTTGAACATGGCGCCTACATTCACAGTTCTTGACGATATGGGAAATTACACCATTGCAGAAGGGCTCGGAAATGAAGTTATCAATCCCATTGCCCAGATCGAAAACACCTTCAACAAAACCCGTGTCAACAGAATTAGTGGTAATGCCAGTCTTGCTTACACTTTCTTTGAGCATTTTACCGCTCAGACCAATATCCAGTTCTATTATGCAGAGGTCGACGGGAAGGTATTCAACCCTGAGGCGTTCTATGGAAGTGGTAAGGTTTTTAACAAAGATCGAAGCGAGATTGTCGAAAACAATAATATCTTCAGAGACTATACCTTCGATGCATTTTTGACATATCAGAATAGCTTCGCAGAGAACCATAATGTGAATGCGCTTTTGGCTATGTCTGTATTTAAAACCTCGGGGGCCTTCGGTGGGTTCGTTGGTTTTGATGTTCCGGACAATGATTTCAATAATGCCAATTTAGCTCAGGCCAGTGATGTGCAGAATTTATTTCCAAATGGAAATGCTACATTCGATTCGCGCTTGCTGTCGTACTTCGCGCGATTACAATATGATTATAAAGGAAGATATTTGCTTTCAGGTGTCATCAGACGAGATGCATCCTCCAAGTTCGGGCCTGAAAATAAATTCGGATGGTTCCCTTCAGGTTCTATAGGCTGGATAATTTCACAGGAGCCATTCCTTGAAGAAAGTACATTTATTGATTTTCTTAAAATTCGCGCGTCCTACGGAATCTTGGGTAATGATAGAATTCCGGATTTTCGCTACGTATCCCTGCTAAATGGAGAGGGCACCTATGTGATAGACGATGAGCTGGTCTTCGGCCAGGCCATTGGAGCGGTCGCTAATCCCGAAATTCGCTGGGAAAAGCAAAAGACCCTTGATATCGGGCTTGATCTAAGATTCCTCAATAACAAAATTGACATAACCGCAGATTATTTTAAACGACGCACCGAGGATCTCCTGGTCGTACCACAGGTTTCCGGAATTCTCGGATCGAGCTCACCCGGATCAGGACCACCAGTTGTGAATGCCGGAATAGTTGAAAATCAAGGTTTCGAGTTCGCTATAGGATATAATGATAACATTGGGGAGGATTTCGGTTTCAGTATTAGATATAATGCCACCACCCTTGAGAATGAGGTCATATCCGTAAGTGCGGAAGGTGATTTTCTTTCGGGAGGTAGTTTTGGTGTGGGTCAGGATCCTCCGGCCCGAATGGAAGCCGGGTTCCCTTTAGGATATTTCAGAGGATTCAGAACAGATGGTATTTTTCAGAATCAATCTGAAGTGGATAACTACCCGACCATAAATGACCAGGTGCAACCAGGCGACCTGCGGTTTGTTGATATCAACAATGATGGCGTTATAGACGATAATGACCGCACAGATATTGGGAATCCTTTACCCGATGTCACCATGGGTTTAAATTTCACCATTGACTTTAAGAATTTCGATTTCGGGGCATATGCATTTGCATCTATCGGTAATGAGATCGTCCGTAATTATGAAAGGAACCAACCGCTTACCAACCGAACGACATATTATCTTGATCGATGGACCGGTGAGGGTACCAGTAACAGTTTCCCAAGAGTAACATCTGGTGCTAATTCCAATGGTTTGTTTTCCGACTTCTATGTTGAAGACGGATCTTTTGTGAGACTTCAAAATGTTCAATTAGGATATTCAATACCACAAAGTGCCATCGAAGACCTCGGAATTGAAAGATTTCGCTTATATGTCTCGGCAAATAATTTATTAACTTTAACTGAATACAGGGGTTATGACCCAACCACCTCGACTGGTGAGCCTATTGGAGGGGGAATCGATTATGGATTCTATCCTAACCCAAAGACCTTTATTTTCGGTGTTAACGTAAAATTTTAACCACTGCTATGAAGACTATCCATTTAAAATATTTCTTTATTATGATCTTCCTGGCGATGGCGTGCAGCGATGATTTTGTTGACGTTGATTCACAGGATGAGAACTCAGAAGACTTCTTCAATTCAGAAGAAGATTATCAGAATGCGTTGATCGCAGCTTATGACCCACTGCATTCAACCTATCTCAATGTAATGCTCGGAGAGATCGCCTCAGATAATACCCTGGCCGGGGGAGAGAGCGCGATCGATGCACCGGGAATTCAGGAAATCGATGATATGATACACACCCCCGTAAACCAGCAATTAAGAGATATCTGGAACTGGATGTTTGGTGGTGTTAACCGGGCCAATTTTATAATGGAATTTCAGGAAAAAACTGACTTTCCCGGCAAGGAAGGGGTGATCGGTCAAACCCGTTTTCTGAGAGCCTATTATAATTTTGAATTGGTGAAATGGTTTGGTGATATTCCATTCAAGAATAATTCACGTATACAGTTCGGCGATCAATTCGAACTCCCACGAACTCCAAAAGAAGAAGTTTTAGCTGCTATTGAGGAGGATCTCATATATGCAGCCAGCAATTTACCGTATGTTCAAGCCGAAGTCGGCCGGATCACTAAAGGGGCAGCTCAAGGTTTGTTGGGAAAGGTTTATCTGTATCAGGATAAATTCTCTGAAGCGGCTGATGTGCTTGAAGATTTGATAAATAGTGGCCCGCATGACCTGCTGGAGGATTACAGCACCATGTTTGAGAATGATAATGAAAACAATATAGAATCGGTGTTTGAGATCCAGTATACCGACCTTGAGGGAGCAAGCTTCGACTGCCTGCAGTGCAGTGAAGGCAACGTGGCCGTTGGGTTTAATGGTATACGAAATTATACAGGACCTGTGTTTGAGTCCGGCTTTAGTTTTAATGTACCTACTCAGGAGGTTGTTGATGCGTTCGAAGCAGGTGATCTGCGGCTTGATACCGCCATCCTGGATATCGAGGTATGGGCTGCCGAAACCGGGGCCACCTATGTTGAAGGATTCGAGCATACCGGGTATTTCAACCGTAAATATATTGCCAGGCAAGGCGACCTGAACACTGGGGATGCAAACCTGACCAATCCAAATAATTATCGAGCCATCCGGTTTGCCGATGTACTATTAATGGCAGCCGAAGCTTTAAATCGTGGTGGGATCGATGATGGCCGGGCACTGGTTTATTTGAATCGGGTACGATCAAGAGCTGGTCTTCCTGATTTCAGTGGTTCAGGGGTTACACTTACCAATGCGATCTATCAAGAGCGCCGAGTTGAATTGGTTGGTGAGGGTCACCATTTCTTTGATCTGGTAAGGACAGGTCGTGCTTCGGCAGAGATCGATGGTTTCCAGACCGGCAAACATGAAATATTTCCAATTCCGTCTATTGAAATTCAATTGGCAGGAAATCAATGGGAACAAAATCCAGGATATTAAAAAAATGCTATTATGAAAAGAATAAAGTATATAATCGTTTCGGTTTTATTGCTGGCCTATTTGGGCTGTACCGATGATGTTCGTGATATCGAATATCTTAATGACGTGCCAGCACCCACTGCCCTATCGGTCACGGTAAATGCCACTCAGGACAACTCCGGACTGGTAACGCTTACCCCAAATTCGACGGGAGGAATGCAATATGAGCTGAATTTTGGAGATGGCTCAGAACTGGAAAGTCTTATCCCCGGTGAAAGTGTTGAACATATTTATGCAGAAGGCTCCTATGATCTATTTATGATCGCCAAGGGTGTGAATGGATTGACTACTGAGTTGACTCAGCCTCTTGTTGTTTCATTTTTAGCGCCACAGAATCTAGAGGTCACCATCGAGAATGACGGGACTTTATCCAAAACAGTTAATGTAACGGCTACAGCCGAATTTGCGCTCTCATATGAGGTTGATTTTGGTGAAGGTACAGGTGCAGAACCATCTTCTGCCAATATCGGTGAGACAATCACTTATACCTACGAAGAGGCAGGAATCTATACCATTTCCGTGACGGCATTTAGTGCCGCGATTGAAACAACAACCTATTCAGAAGACTTTGAGGTGACTGCTATCGAACAACCGCTGGCATCAGCTCCAACTCCACCCGACCGCGCTCCAGAAGATGTCATTTCCATCTTTAGCGAGGTCTATGATGATCTTCCCGGATCAGACTATTTCCCTGACTGGGGACAAGGCGGTTGTTGCGGAAGTGGATGGACCATGTTCGACCTGGAAGGTGATGAGATGTTACAATATACCAACCTCAGTTATCAAGGAAACCAATTGGGAAGCCCTGTAGATGTTACTGAAATGGAATATATCCATCTTGATGTCTGGACAGCAGATGTATTACAGACCATTGAGGTTTCACTGATCAGTGTTAGTAATGGAGAACGTCCTGTAGTTATAACTCTAACACCAAATGACTGGACAAGTATCGATATTCCAATTAGCGATTATACCGATCAAAGTGGGTTTACAGTGGCAGACATCCACCAGTTAAAATATGTTGGTGAGCCCTTCGCGGGAGGTGGAACTGTATTTATAGATAACATCTATTTCTATAAATCTCCTGAGTTCATTACCACCCCAACCATTCCGGTTGATTTCGAATCTCCGGATCTGGAATATAACATCTTTAGTTTCGGTGCTGCTGATTTTGGTCCAATTCCGGCAGGAATTGTCAACAATCCTGATCAGAGTGGTGTGAATACCACCACCAAGGTGATGGAGGTCAATAAAACCAGTGGAGCACAGGTCTGGGCAGGTGCAGGTTTTGCCTTGGCTGGGCCAATTGATTGGTCAAATGGCACAACCGTAAATATCGATGTCTGGGCGCCTAATGCCGGAACACCGATCTTATTTAAGATTGAAGATTCAACCTCCCCGCCCGACGGCAATGGCAACCCATCAGTTTTTGCTGAAGTGACAGCAAATACTACAGTAGGTAGTGCCTGGGAAACCCTATCGTTTGACATGACTGCCTTCGGCGGTTTTAGCACGGCGAATACCTATGACCGGGTAATCGTGTTCCCGAACTTCGGAACCGGTGGAGCCGACAATTTCTATTATTTCGATAATATTGCAATTGCAGGCGTGACCACCGCACCAACCATACCTGTTG